>CAYNFA010000286.1:0-5775 GCA_964396345.1 uncultured Thalassobaculum sp. | reverse complement strand
GGTCGCGAACCGCTCGCCGCGCTGGCTCTGGAACACCCGGTTCAGGTCGCGGTTGGTCCGGACCAGCCCGTATTCCTCGAGCAGCAGGATCTGGTCGCCGGTCACGTCCTTGCGGTCGAAGAACTCCTGGTTCAGCCGGATGACGAAGTTGTTGATGGCGAAGGCGGCGAAGCGACTGAACAGCCGCAGCCCGTCCTTCGAGAGGCCGGGCAGGCGCTGCAGGGTGTTCGGCGGCACCGCCCCGGGACGGCGGACTTCCATCGCCAGCAGCCGTGCCCACAGCCGCGAGAACTCGGCGTCCGCGGTATCGGCGGCGGCGGTGAAGAAATGCGCCGCCCAGTCCGGATCGGGGGTGCCCTCCTCGATGCCTTCCGGCAGGATCCGGAGCGCGCGTTGCAGCACCGCCTCGACGTTCATCTGGCGGCGCAGCTCGACATGGTCGGTGCGCTCGGCGGCGCGGTCGACCAGGTCGCCGCTGCCGTCGCCGGTCGGGCGGGCGTGATAAAGGCCGCGCAGCCAGTCGCGCTGCACGGCGCCCAGCGTGGCGACCACCATCTCATTGAGCCGGGCAAGCGCCGGCGAGACCGGCGCCGCGGCGGGCTTGGGCAAGCCGAGCCGCCCCGAGGCGGCGGCAATGTCAGCGGTCGTCTTGGCGGGGCGGTCCGGGGTTCGGTCATGAGCCACTCTCCAACACCCATCTCCCGGTTGAGCCTAGCACACGCGTGTCGCGACGATCAGGAATTCGACGTTGCCCTCCGGCCCGGTGATCGGCGAGCGGGTGATGCCGTCGACCCGCCAGCCCGCCATGGTCCCGCCGGAGGCGCCGTCCAGCCAGGCCCGGATGTCGGCGCACACCGCCTCGTGCACAGCCGGATCGCGCACCACCCCGCCCTTGCCGACCTGGTCGCGCCCGGCCTCGAACTGCGGCTTGATCAGCGCCACCAGCCGGGCACCCGCACGAGCCCGCGCCAGCGGCGCCGGCAGAACCGTGCGCAGCGAGATGAAGCTGGCGTCGCAGACCACGATGTCGACCGGCTCCGGTACCTGATCGGCAGTCAGGTGCCGCGCGTTGGTCTTTTCCAGCACCACCACACGCGGGTCGGAGCGCAGCTTCCAGGCAAGTTGGCCGTGGCCGACGTCGACCGCGTAAACCTTGGCGGCGCCATGGGCCAGCAGAACGTCGGTGAAGCCGCCGGTCGAGGCACCGACATCGAGGCCGACCGCCCCAGACACGTCGATCGCGAACTCGGACAGCGCGTGCGCCAGCTTCAGACCGCCGCGCGACACCCACGGGTGGTCCTGGCCGCGCACCTCGATCGCGGTGTCGTCGGCGACCTGCTGGCCGGCCTTGTCGAGCCGCCGCTCGCCCGAGAACACCAACCCGGCCATCACGAGGGCCTGGGCGCGCGAGCGGGAATCCACGAGGCCGCGGTCGACGAGCAGTTGGTCGAGACGACGCTTCATTCGGGCGGTATCCAGGTTTCGGCACGGAGCGGCCACGCCGCGGCCGCGTTTCGACCATAGCATCCCGGGCATCGGATCTGAGCCTTTCCGGCAGTGAGGACGCCATCGACGAGCCCTCGAACCAGCCACCCTCGGACGATTCCGGCCGCGGAGGCATCGGCCGGCTCGCCGCCGGCGCCGCCCTGCCGATGCTGGCCGTGCTGGTCCTGGTGGTCGCCATGACCACCGTCATCGGGCGCCTCCCGATCCCACCGGAACACCTGCCGTACGAACGCCTCGACCTGTCGCGGCCACTCGGGCTCGCCACCGGCTTCCAGTTGGCGGCGCTGGGTGACGACCCGCTGCTCTGCCGGGGGGTGCTGGAGCTGTCCGCGCTTCGCACCCGCTCGATCGAGAGCCGCCGGACCGGCGCGTTCTGCGGGTTCCTGAACGCCATCGAGGTGCAAACATCGACCGTTCCCTATAGCAGCGCGGTGCGCGTGACCTGCCCGGTGGCGGCAGCGCTGTACCTCTGGGAACGCGAAGTGGTCGCGCCGGCCGCCCAAAGACACTTCCGCAGCCCGCTTGCCCGGATCGACCATCTCGGCACGTATTCCTGCCGCCGGATTGGCGGCGAACCAACCGGCCGTCCGAGCCAGCACGCCACCGCCAACGCCATCGACATCGCCGGGTTCCGCCTCGCCAACGGCCGCCGCGTCACTCTGCTGGACGGCTGGGACGGCGAGCCCGAGGAGCGGGCGTTCCTGCGCGAGATCCGCGACGATGCCTGCGGGCTGTTCCGGGCCGTGCTCGGTCCCGACTACAACGCCGCCCACCGCGACCATTTCCATCTGGACATGGGCCCCTATGGCGTGTGCCGTTAGCAGAACGGATGCGTCACGACCGGGCGGCACCGACAGCCGCGCGGGCGCAGAACGCGCCGCCGAAACCATGGGGGAACCGCCAGATGCTCCAGGATCGCTACGGAAACACCCTCTCCACATCCTCCACGGCAGCCCGCGATGCCTACGTCGCCGGCGTCGACCGCTTCATCGGCGCGATGCCGGGCGTCGAGGAGGCGTTCCAGTCGGCGATCGCCGCCGACGAGGGCTTCGCGCTCGGCCACATCGGCCTCGCGCGGATCCGCCAGGCCATGGGCCGGGGCGACGATGCCGCCACGCCGCTGGCGGCCGCCCGGGCGCTGGCCGAGGGCCTCCCCTCCCGCGAGGCGGCGCACCTGAACGCGCTGTCGCTGCTGGTGTCGGGACAGGGACCGGCCGCGTACGCCGCGATCCGCGCGCATCTGCTGGAGCACCCGCGCGACGCCATGATCGCCCAGACCTGCACCGGGGTGTTCGGCATGATCGGCTTCAGCGGCCAGCCGGGGCGCGAGGCCGAGCAGCTCGCCTTCACCAGCATGCTGGCGCCGCACTACGGCGACGACTGGTGGTTCCTGTGCCAGCACGCGTTCTCGCAGGTCGAGGCCGGGCAGACCGGCCCGGCGACCGCGACCATCGAGCGCTCGCTGGCGCTTGAACCGCGCAACGCCCACGCCGCCCACATCCGCTCCCACGTCTACTACGAAGCCGGCGAGACCGAGGCCGGCTACGCCTACATCGACGGCTGGCGACGCGGTTACGACAAGAGCGGCCAGCTGCACTGCCACATCTCCTGGCACGTGGCGCTGTGGGCGCTCGAGCGCGGCGACACCGAGACTATGTGGCGGGTGCTCGACGCCGACGTCGCCCCGGGGGCGGCCTGGGGTCCGGCGCTCAACCTGATCACCGACACCGCCTCGCTGCTGTACCGCGCCGAACTGGCGGGCGTCACGGTCCCGGCCGAGCGCTGGCGAAAGGTGAGCGACGCCGCCGCCCGGCTGTTCCCGAATCCGGGCATCGCCTTCGCCGACGTGCACGCGGCTCTCGCCCACGCCATGGCCGGCAACGGCGAGGCGCTGTCGCGGATTATCGCCGAGGCCAAGGGCCCGGCAGCCGATGTGGTCCGCACTCTCGCCGAAGGTTTCCGGGCGATGGCGCTCGGGGAGTGGGAAGCCGCGACCGGACACCTGGTGAAGGCGATGTCCGGGCACGAGCGCATCGGCGGCAGCCGCGCCCAGCGCGACCTGGTGGAGTACGCGCTGCTGAACGCGCTGCTGAAGCAGGGGCGCGCCGACGAGGCCCGCCTGCTGCTGGCGACCCGCCGCCCGCTGAAGATCGGCTCGAAGGCGGTCAGGGGGCTGTAGCCCCCCTCCGCCGCCCAACCGGTCAGAGCGGCGGTGCCACGGCCCCGACCTGGCTGGTGATGATGCCGTAATGCTCGATCCGGCGGTGCTTGGCGAAGTTGAACACCGTCTCCTTGCCCATCTTGGCGAGATCGAGGTCACAGGAGGAGGTGATCAGCTCGTCGCCGACGCTGGAGGCGAGCGCCACCATCTCCCCCGACGGCTGGATGATGCAGGAGCCGCCGATCAGCATGCAGCCATCCTCGACGCCGGCCTTGGCGGTCGCCACCACGAAGCAGGAGTTCTGGTAGGCGCTGGCCTGCATGACCAGGTGGTTGTGGAACATCCGCAGATGGTTGGGCTCGGGTGCGGAGGTGTTCACGTCCGGCGTGTTGTAGCCGAGCATGACGATCTCAACGCCCTGCAGCGACATCACCCGGTAGGTCTCCGGCCAGCGCCGGTCGTTGCAGATGCACATGCCCATGACGCCGCCCATCGATCGCCACACCGGGAAGCCGAGGTCGCCCGGCTCGAAATAGCGCTTCTCGAGGTGCTGCCAGGGACGATTGCCGTCGAATTCGGAATGGCCGGGCAGATGCACCTTGCGGTACTTGCCGACGATCTTGCCGGTGTCGTCGACCAGGATCGAGGTGTTGAAGCGGTGGCCGTCTTCGGTCAGCTCGGCGTAGCCCAGGTAGAACCCGATGCCGAACTCCTTCGCCTTCTCGAACAGCGGACGGGTCTCCGGCGTCGGCATGTCGCCGCGCTCGAAGTGGTGGTCCATCTTCGAGATGTCCTGCTCGTAGTAGCGCGGGAAGAAGGTGGTCAGCGCCAGCTCCGGAAACACCACCAGCTTCACGCCGCGCGACTTGGCCTGCTTCAGCAGCTCGATCATTCGGTTGACGGCACTGACGCGGCTTTCCTCGGGCGCGATCGGACCGAGCTGGGCGGCGCCCACGGTGATGATGCGGCTCATGCTTCCAATTCCTTATGTGCAGTTGAGATGTCTCGAATACTCTATGACCGAGGTACCCGCCGTTAAAGAGCCGGATGGCGAAGACTGAGCGAGAGCGACCGCTCCGGCTCACCACCCTCCAGCTCGGGGCCGCCACGATCACGATCGTCTCGCGGGAACGGCCGGTCGGACGGGCACCCGCGCGATCGACGTCGTGACCCGGTTCGCCGGTTGTACTATTCAATCCGGGATGCAAAGCGCCGGGTCAAGGGGAGCCGGCCGGTCCGTGGTGGTCGAGGACACATGCCGCCCAAGCACAAGTCCCTGCGACTGCAACAACAGACCTTCATCACCCAGCTCATGGTGCGGGGGTTCCTCGCCGCCGACACCCCGGCGCTGGCGGTGCGGCGGCTTCGCAGACTGTTGATATTCTGGTGCGGGCACGACTACCGGATGGCGCTGGCCGCCTGCCTGGTAGCCATCAGGCCGCCCCCGGCGCCGGCGCTCGGGCCGACGGAGCGCCGCGCGCTGTTCCGCCCCGGCGGCCGGCGCCTCGCGGTGGTGACGCGGGCCGCACACCGTGCCCTGGCGGCCTCCACGGGAGCGCCCGATGCCACCGCCGCGCTGCCGGCCGGGCCCGACGCCGACGTCGAGGCATGGCTGGCGTCCGCGCTGCGGGACGGGACCGGAATGAGGCCGCCGCAATCACTCGACAGCGACGGCATGCAGGCGGTGGTCGAGCACACCGCCCGCCTGCTGGGCCTGTTCGGACGATCCCGGCTCGGCGATCGCCTGGTGGCGGCGTGGGCGACGGTCGAACAGGCCGGGCGCGACCGGTCCCCGACAATGGTGCTGGCGCCGCTCTACGGGATCAACATCGGCCACCAGGCGATCGTGGCGGCCCTGGTGCAGGCCTGCCAAGACGGCGTGCTCGCCCAGCGGGACGCGCACCTGCTACCCGCCCGGCCTCACAACCCGTATCTCGTGTCGCTTCTGGAACCGTTGCTGGCGCCGGCGCCGGCGGAGCCTGCGTTCGTCGACCCGATCAGCGGTGGCAAGGCCTACCGGACCGCCGCCGGGGCGATCCTGTCGGTGACCGACCTGATGTCACGGGGACTGTCAGGAATTTCGTGTGTGGCCGGGCATAATGGGAAAG
>CAYNFA010000285.1:0-5781 GCA_964396345.1 uncultured Thalassobaculum sp. | reverse complement strand
CGCCACCCGCCCCGAGCAGCGGCTGGTCCGCCGGGCGATGTCGCGGCCCGATCTGTTCGTGGTCGGCTGCGAGGTGCAGATGACCGACAGTATGGCCTACGCCGACGTCGTGCTGCCGGCCTGCTCGCACTTCGAGCACGCCGACCTGTTTCCGGCCTACGGCCAGACCTATCTGCAGCGCGCCGACGCGGTGATCCCGCCGGTCGGCGAGGCGCTGCCGAACACCGAGATCTTCCGCCGCCTTGCCGCCCGCTTCGGCTTCGACGACCCGTGTTTCCGGGCGAGCGACGCCGAGTTGATGGACGACGCCGTCGACGGCGCCGATCCTCGCCTCGGCGGGATCGCGCCGAGCGCGCTTCCGGTCAGCGCGGCGCGCAATATGACAGCGCCGGACGGCCGCTCGCCGATCGTGCCGTTCGCCACAGTGTTCCCGCTGACCGCCAGCGGCAAGGCCGAGCTGGCGTCGGAGCCGATGGCCGCGAAGCGCGGCTTCCGGGTGCCGTCCTATCGCAGCCTGCAGACCAACTGGCCACTCGCCCTGATCACGCCCTCCTCGTCCGACCGCACCAACGCCACCTTCGGCGGCCACCCCGCGTCGGCCGGGATGCCGGTGCTGGAGATCCATCCGGGCGATGCCGCGGCCCGCGGCATCGGTGACGGCGACGCGGTCCGGGTCTTCAACGACCTCGGCGAGACCCGGCTGACCGCGGTGGTCACCGACGCGGTGCGGTCGGGCGTCGTGTACTCGCCGAAAGGCACCTGGGCCTGCACAAGCCCGACCGGCGACACGGTCAACGCGCTGATGGTCAGCGGCCAGGCCGACCTGTGCGAGGGCGCCTGCTTCAACGACACCCGGGTCGAGATCGAGCTGGCCTAGCACCCGCCGACCCTGGCCTAGCGCCCGCCAGCCCGGCCGGTGCGCCGGCACGGACGCGACGCCGGCCGCATCGGAACGACCACCCGGTGGTTGCGCTCGCCCCGGTGGTTGCGCTCGCCCCGGTGGTTGCGCTCGCCCCTGTCCTCCGGAACCGGCCACGGGGCGATGCCGGCAACCACCAGCGTCACCCTTCCATCCGACCCGCCATACGGAAGGAACAGGCCGAGCCGACCCTCCGAGCGCAACCAGCAGGGACCCGGCATCGCCGGCCGGCGCGCCCGCACGATGCCGGCGCCGAGCCAAGCCAGCGGATGCTCGCGCGGACCGATCTCCGGCGTCTCGCCCACCGGCTCCAGCCCCAGCAGCGCCGTGGCCGCGGCGCCGGCGAACTCGATCCGGAAGCCGCCGAGCGCCTCGTGGCGACAAGCCAGCACCAGGCGCGGAATCAGCTCGGCGAGGTCGGCGAGGAACAGTTCGTCGGCGTCCGGCACCGTCGCGTCGGCCCGCTGGTCCTCCCACACCGCGTGCAGGCGCAACAGCCAGCGGATCGACTCCGGCAGCCGGCTGCCCAGGACGCCCCCGCCGAATTCCACCACCATGCCCGCCTCCGTCGTTTCGCCCGATCGGCCCGGCTATGGAGCGGCGAGAGGCGGATTTCGTCCGCCAGCGCACATGACGGTCGGGAGGCCGGCGTGACCGAAATCGAGGGACAGCCGTCATTGCAGCCACGCCGGGGTCGCGACAGGATGCCTCGGCCATGAGCAACGATCCCGTCTCCGCGGCGCTCGCGCCCACTGCCGTCATCGTCCGACGCGTCGCCATCGTCGCGGTCGCGGATTTCGAGTTGCTGGACGTCACCGGGCCGCTCGCGCTGTTCGCATCCGCCACGCTCGACGGCTCGGCCGACGGGCCCGCCGCCTACCGGTGCCGGCTGGTTGGGGCGGCGGCCGGCCCCGTATCCGCCAGCATCGGCGCCGCGCTGACCCTCGATGCCGGGTTCGCCGACAGCGACCCCGCCGGCTTCGACACCGTGCTGGTGGCCGGCGGCACCGGTGCCCGCCGGGCCGCCGACGACCCGTCGTTGCTGGAGTGGCTGCGCGCTGCCGCCGGAGTCCGCCGGCTCGCGTCGGTGTGCACCGGCGCCTTCCTGCTGGCGCAGGCAGGGCTGCTGGACGGCCGGCGGGCCACCACCCACTGGCGTCACGCCGAGCGGCTGGCGGCGGAGCATCCGAAGGTCAAGGTCGACGCCGACCGGATCTACCTGCGCGACGGCAACGTGTGGACCTCCGCCGGGGTCACCGCCGGCATGGACATGGCGCTGGCGATGATCGCTGAGGATCTCGGCCGACGGCCGGCGCTGGAGTTGGCGCGCTCGAAGGTGATGTACATGCACCGCCCCGGCGGACAGAGCCAATTCAGCGCCGAACTGGCGCTGCAGAGCGCCGACGAGCCACGACTCGCCCGGCTGCAGGGCTGGGTGTTCGAGAACCTGTCGTCGCCGCTGACCGTCGAGGAGCTTGCCGGGCACGCCGCCATGAGCCCACGCCACTTCAACCGGGTGTTCACCCGCGCCGTCGGGGTCACTCCGGCGCGGTTCGTCGAGCGGGCTCGCGTCGACGCCGCCCGGCGCCGCCTCGAGCGCGACGGCGGCTCGATCGAGGCGATCGCCTACGACACCGGGTTCGGCAGCGCCGAGCGCATGCGGCGCAGCTTCTTGCGCCAGCTCGGCATCGCTCCCTCCGACTACCGCCAGCGCTTCGGACCACGCAGCAGGGAGATGTCGCTGTGAAAATTGGGTTCCTGATGTTCGAGGATCTCGAGGAGCTCGACATGGTCGGGCCGTGGGAGGTCTTCACAATGGCCGGCAAGATCCGACCTGAGAACGGCATCGCCTGCGTCACCATTGCCCCGTACGGCGGCACCGTACGCTGTGCCAAGGGACTTCGGATCGTCGCCGTCCACAGCTTCTTGGACGCCCCGTCGCTCGACGTCCTGGTCGTCCCCGGTGGCCAGGGGACCCGGCGGGAAGTCTCCAACCCCGAACTGCTCGCCTGGATCGCCGAGGCCGCCCGCGGCTGCACCTGGGTCACCTCGGTGTGCACCGGCTCGATGCTGCTGGCCGCCGCCGGGCCGGCGCGTGGCAAGCGCATCACCACCCACTGGGGCGCGGTCGACCTGGTGCGCCGGCGCGGCGAGGCGGGCGAGGTGATGGACGACGTGCGCTACGTCCGCGACGGCAACGTCGTGACCTCGGCGGGCGTGTCGGCCGGCATCGACATGGCGCTGTGGCTGGTCGGCGAGATCTGGGAGCCCGCCTTCGCCCGCAACGTGCAGCGCCAGATGCAGTACGACCCGGCCCCGCCCTACGCCGGCGAGGTGTGACGGCAGGCCCCGGTTCGCTCGAATTCGACCCGCGCCTACTCGGTCCGCTCCAGCTCGGCGCGCAGGGCCGCCTGGTCGACGTCGAGGCCGGTGAACAGCCGAAAAGCGTGGACGCCCTGCCAGAAGAACAGCTCGTAGCCGGAGATCACCGCCGCCCCCCGGGCGGCGGCCGCGTTCCCGAACTCGGTGTCGCGGGGCGTGTAGACGGCGTCGAACGCCCAGCGCGGGCGGCCGAGAAGCGCATCCGGCACCGGGTTGCCCGGGTAGCGGTACATGCCGATCGGCGTGGCGTTGACGATGCCGGCCGCCCCGTCCAGCGCCTCGGCGAGATCGGCGCAGACCCGCACCGTCAACTCGTGGCTGGAGAGATCGGCGGCCAGCCTCGCGGCCCGGCCGGCGTCGATGTCGTAGACCCGCACCTCCTCGGCGCCGAGTTCGCCGAGACCGACGGCGATCGGCCGGCCGACTCCGCCGGCGCCGACCACCGCCACCGCGCCCGGCCGCTCCACCCCCATCCGGGCGTGGTACGCGGCGACGAAGCCGCTGTGGTCGGTGTTGTGACCGGCGGCCGCCGCGCCGTCGTGGAACAGCACGGTGTTGATCGCTCCGATCCGCCGCACGCCGGATTCCGCGATCGGCACGATCGCGGCGGCGCGCTCCTTGTAGGGATGGGTCACGTTCACCCCGGCGAGGCCGTTCCGCCCGGACATGGCAAGCGTGTCCTCGAAGCTGGTGTCGGTCCGCCCGTCGAGGTCGAAGCGCGCGTAGCTGATCGACCGCCCGACGATCCGCCCGGCGAGTTCGTGCAGCCTCGGCGCCGAGGACCGGCCGATGCCGTCGCCGATCAGGCCGAGCCGGAAGTCGACGCCGTTCGCCATCCTTGTCCTCCGGCCCCGCGGTGGCGGCTCAATAGTCGCGCTTGACCGAGCGGATGACGTAGCCGCCGGAGCGCTCGTCCATGTCCATGTCCAACAGGCCGCGCTCCTCCGCCTCCTCCAGCAGGTCGCTGAACGACCGGAACCCATAGGCCGTCTCGCTGAATCCAGGGCGCCGGCGCTTCAGCGTCTGCTTGACGGCCGATCCCCAGACCCGGTCCGCGCCCTCCGCGAGCAACGCCGCCGCGGTCTCCAGCACCAGGTCGATGGCCTCGGCGAAGCCATCGGTGCCCTTGGCCGGCGCGCTCGACGCCGATGCGGCGCTCGAAGCGGCCGCCGCCGCCGGGGCGACCGGCGGCGACTCGGCTGCCGGCGCCGCGGCCTTGCTGACCGGCTTCTTGGCCGGAGCCGCCTTGGTGTCGGCGGGCCGCGGTCGCAGCGCCGCCTTCGGTCCGGCCGGAGCCAAGTCGTCGTAGAAGATGAACTCGTCGCAGTTGTTCATCAGCAGGTCGGAGGTGCTGTTGCGCACGCCGACGCCGATCACCGTCTTGGCGTTCTCGCGCAGCTTGCTGACCAGGGGCGAGAAGTCGGAATCGCCGCTCACGATCACGAAGGCGTCGATGTGCTCCTTCGTGTAGCAGAGGTCGAGCGCGTCCACGACCATCCGGATGTCCGCCGAATTCTTGCCGGACTGGCGGGCGTGCGGGATCTCGATCAGCTCGAAGGCGGCCTCGTGCATCGTTGACTTGAACTCCTTGTACCGGTCCCAGTCGCAATACGCTTTCTTGACCACGATGCTGCCCTTCAGCAGCAGGCGCTCGAGCACCAGCTTCATATCGAACTTCGCGATCTTGGCGTCGCGCACGCCGAGGGCGACGTTCTCGAAGTCGCAGAACACCGCCAGCTTGTAGTCCGCGCCCTGGACCGTCATGAGAGCCTCTCGTCGATGGAGCCGGGCAGGCGGCCGGCCAAACGCAGGCGGTCATCCTCCTCCACCGCGGGCCGAATGCCCAGCGCCGAGACGGTGGCCGACGGTGCCGGGCTTAGTCCTCGGCGGCGCCCATGGCGAGAAACTTGTCGCGACGATCGGCTCGCAACTGGCCGCCATCGATCTTGACGAGTTCCACGAGCGCCTCATCGATCGCCTTGCCGAGGGCGTCAAGGGCCACCGTCGGGTTGCGGTGCGCGCCGCCCAGCGGTTCCGGAACGATACCGTCCACCACCCCGAGCCGCTCCAGGTCCTGTGCGGTGATCTTGAGGGCCTCGGCGGCGTCCTTGGCGAACTCGCCCGAGCGCCAGAGGATCGAGGCGCATCCCTCGGGCGAGATCACCGAGTAGACGGCGTGCTCGAACATCAGCACGCGGTTGCCGGCGGCCAGCGCCACCGCGCCACCCGACCCGCCCTCGCCGATGATCACCGCGATCAGCGGCACGCGGACCGCCAGGCAGGTCTCGATCGAGCGGGCGATCGCCTCGGCCTGGCCGCGGGCCTCGGCGTCGATCCCGGGGTAGGCACCGGCGGTATCCACGAAGGTCAGGATCGGCAGGCCGAAACGATCGGCCATCTGCATGAGCCGCCTCGCCTTGCGGTAGCCCTCGGGGCGCGCCATACCGAAATTGCGGCGCACCCGCTGCTCGGTAGTCGCA
>CAYNFA010000284.1:0-5782 GCA_964396345.1 uncultured Thalassobaculum sp. | reverse complement strand
CGTCGAGGAGCTGTCGCCAGCCCTCGTGCTCGGTGCCGATCAGTTCCTCGGGCTCGACCCGCAGGTCGTCGAAGAACACCGAGGAGGAGGGCAACGTGTTGGTGCCGACCTTGTCGATGGCGGTGTGCGCCAGGCCCTCGCGCTTCACGTCGACCATGAACAGCGACATCCCGTGGGTGCGCTTCGGCGCCTCGGCGACCGGAATGGTGCGGGCGACGATCAGCATCTTGTCGGCCTGCGGGACACCGGTGATCCAGATCTTGCGGCCGTTGATCCGCCAGCCGTTGCCGTCGCGCCGCGCGAAGGTCCGCACCTCCAGCGCGTTCGATCCGGCGTCCGGCTCGGTCAGGCCCATGCTGAACGTCATCTCGCCCGAGCACAGCTTCGGCAGCCAGTCCCGCTTCATCTCCTCGCTGCCGTATTTCGCGATCGCCACGCCGCCGAAGATCGGGTTCAGCATGAAGATTTGGGCCAGCGTCGAGCCGGCGCCGGCGGCGCACAGCTCCTCGATGATCAGCGCGGTGTCGACCATCCCGAGGCCGCTGCCGCCGTACTCCTCGGGCAGCATGGCACCGGCGAGGCCGGCGGCGCAGATCGCGTCCCAGCACTCCTTGGGGTAGGCCTTGTCCTGGTCCTTCTGGCGCCAGTAGTCGGGACCGAACGCTTCACCCACCCGTCGGGCGGTCTCGGTGAGGAGCTTCTGCTCTTCTGACAGGGCGAATTCCATCGGGCTCGGTGTCCTCTTCTCGATTCCGTCAGGAGACGGGGCAGGGGGCGGGGCGCAGCAGCCCGAGCGGCGAGCGGATCGCGGCGGCGACCGCCCCCAGGAAGCGCGCGGCGAGCGCGCCGTCGATGACGCGGTGGTCGCAGGCGAGCGACAGCACGATCTCGCGCCGGAGCACCGGCCGGCCCTCGGCGTCGGGGCGGAACACCCCGCGCTCGGCGCCGACGCCCAGGATCATGGCCTGCGGCGGGTTGATGATCGGCACCAGCGCCGTGACGTCGTGCATGCCGACGTTCGACAGGCTGATCGCCCCGCCGCCGACGTCGTCGGCGGTCAGCCGACCGGTGCGCGCCCGCTCGACCCGGTCGCGCGCCTCGGCCGCCACGGCGTCGAGCGCTCTCGCGGCGACGTCGCGGACCACCGGGATGCGCAGGCCGTCGGCGGTGTCGACCACCAGCCCGACGTCGACGCCGTCCAGCGCCATCACCCGGTCGTCGATCCAGATGCGGTTGACCTCGGGCAGGGCGGCCAGCGTGTTGCCGAGCGCCTTCACCAGCAGGTGGGAGACCGAGATCCGCGGGTAGCGGTCGTCGGCGTTCAGCTCGGCCCTGAGGGCGGCGAGCGCGCCGAATTCCGCTTCGGTCTGCAGGTAGAAATGCGGGACCTCGCGCTTCGAGACCGCCACCCGGCGGGCGGTGGCGGCGCGGGCGTCGGTGCCGGGTGTAGGGGTGGGCGCAGGCGGCGGGGCGGCTGTCAGGGGCTCGGCTGTCAGGGGCCTCGCCGGGGCCGGCGCCGCGGTCGCGGCGGTGCTGCGCTCGACGTCGGCCGCCTTGATCCGCCCGTTCGGCCCGCTGCCGGCGACCGTCGCCAGGTCGACCCCGTGCTGGGTGGCCAGGCGGCGGGCCAGCGGGGTGGCGACGACCCGGTCGCTCGCCGTGGGGCTCTCCGATCCGGGCGCAGGGTCGCCGGCCGCTACGCTGGTGTCGCCGCTCAGCCGGGCGATCGGGGTGCCGACCGGGACGGTCTCGCCGGCCGCGACCAGGATCGCCTCGATGCTACCCGGGCCCTGCGCCTCGATCTCGTTGGCGATCTTCTCGGTCTCGACCACGAACAGAAGGTCGCCGGCCGCGAACGCGTCGCCCGGCCCGACCCGCCATTCGGCCAGCAGGCCTTCGGTCATGGTCAGTCCCAGCTTCGGCATCACGAGGTCGGCCATTGGCGGCTCCTTGGGGGCGGCTCCTTGGGGGCGGCTCCTTGGGTCCGGGGCGTTCAGGCGCCCTCGAACCGGGCCTTGCGCTTTTCCAGGAACGCCGAGCAGCCCTCATGCGCGTCCCGGCTGTCCATGACGAGGCTGATCGTCGCCTGTTCGTGACGCAGCGCCGACGGCAGCGCCATGTCGGCGCCGTCGGCCACCGTGCGCTTCAGAAGCTTGAGGGTCAGCGGCGACTTCTCGGCGATCCTGGCGGCCAGCGCCCGGGTCTCGGCCATCAACTGGTCGTGCGGCACCACCCGGTTGGCGAGCCCGATCGCCACCGCTTCGGCAGCCGAGATGTGCTCGCCGGCGAACATCAGTTCCTTGGCCCGGCACAGCGGGACCTGGCGGATCAGGCGCTGGGTGCCGCCGGCCCCGGGGAAGATCCCGAGGGTGATCTCCGGCAGGCCGAGGCGAGCCTTGTCCGACAGGATGCGGATGTCCAGGCAGAGCAGCAGCTCGGTGCCGCCGCCCAGCGCGAAGCCGTTGACCGCCGCGATGGTCGGCTTGTCGCAGGTCTCGAAGCGGCGGAACACCCGGTGGATGTCCTCGGCGAACTCCTGGTAGTGGGCCAGGCCCTGGCGCGAGTTCAGGTCGCCGATGTCGCCGCCGGCGACGAACGCCCGGCCGCTGCCGGTGACCACGATCACCCGCACCGCGGCGTCGGCTTCGAGCTGGTCGAGCGCGCTCTCCAGCGCGAGGCAGGTCGGGACGTCCAGGGCGTTCAGGGTGTCCGGGCGGTTGATGGTGATCTGGCCGATCGCGCCGTCGATCTCCACCAGGACTGCGTCGTCGCTCATCGCGTCACTCCTCGTCGGCCCGCGTCAGGCGAGCGTGCGGCGGACAGCGGCGACGACGTCGCCCGCTCCCGGCAGGTAGACCTTTTCCAGCGCGGTCGCGTACGGCACCGGCATGAACGGCGCGCCGACCCGCACGATCGGCGCGTCAAGCTCGTCGAAACCGACATCCGCCATGCGCGCGGCAATCTCGGCGCCGATGCCGAACGCCTCGACGGCCTCGTGCAGCACCACCAGCCGGTGGGTGCGCGCCAGGCTCGCCAACACCGCTGCCTCGTCCCAGGGCTGCAGCGAGCGCAGGTCGATCACCTCGGCGTCGACGCCGTCGCCGGCCAGCGTCTCGGCGGCGGCCAGCGCGATGTGCAGCGCCGCGCCGTAGCACACCACCGTGACATCGGTTCCGGGGCGGGCGGTGCGGGCCTTGCCGATCGGCACGATGGCGGGCGGATCGTCGAGGTCGCCCTTCATGGCATACAGCGCCTTGTTCTCGACCACGATCACCGGGTCCGGGTCGTCGATCGCGGCGCGCAGCAGCCCGTAGGCGTCGGCCGGCGTCGCCGGGCAGACGACCTTCAGTCCGGGGATGTGGGCGAGCCAGACCTCCAGGCATTGCGAGTGCTGAGGGCCGGCGTTGAGCCCGCCGCCGTGCGGGGTGCGCAGGGTCAGCGGCACCGAGTTGCGGCCCCCGAACATGAAGCGCGCCTTGGCCGCCTGGTTGACCAGCTGGTCCATCGCCAGGGTGATGAAGTCCATGAACATGATCTCGGCGACCGGCTTCAGGCCGCTCAGCGCCGCGCCGACCGCCATGCCGGCGATTGCCGCCTCGGAGATCGGGGTGTCGCGCACCCGCTCCGGGCCGAACGCTTCCTGCAGGCCGCGCGTCGCCTTGAACGGGCCGCCGGCCTCGCCGACGTCCTCGCCGAACAGGATGACGGTCGGGTCCGCCGCCATGGCGTCGTGCAGGGCCTGGTTGACCGCCTTGCCGTAGCGCGTCGGGGCCATCCCTCAGCCTCCCGCCGCGGTCGTGTACACATCGGCCAAGGCGTCGCCGAACTCCGGCTCGGGCGCGGCGCGGGCGCGCTCGACGGCCTGCGCGATCCGGCCGTCGACCGCCTGCGAGATGGCGTCGAGCCTGGCCTTCTCGACGCCGGCCGCCAGCAACCGGGTGCTGCATCGGGCCACCGGGTCGACTTCCGCAAGACCGGCGAGTTCGTCCGGCGCGCGGTAGTCCTGCCGATCGCCCTCGTAATGCCCGCGCACCCTGGTGGTGTGGCATTCCAGCACCCGCGGCCCGTCGCCCCGGCGCAGGGCGGCGATGCAATTCCGCGCCGCCGCCGCCACCGCCTCGACGTCGTTGCCGTCGACATCGTGGTGCGGGATCGAGAAGGCGCCGGCCAGATCCTTCAGCTTCGCCTTCATCTGCCGGTCGGTCGGGCTGAACTCGGACCAGCCGTTGTTCTCGCAGGCGAACAGCATCGGCAGGCGCCACAGCGCCGCGATGTTGAGGCATTCGTGCAGCACGCCCTCGGCCAGCGCGCCGTCGCCGAAATAGGCCACCGCCACGGCGTCGTTGCCGCGCGTCCGGTGGGCCAGCGCGCTGCCGAGCGTGATCGGCAGGCCGGCGCCGACGATGCCGTTGGCGCCCAGCATGCCGATCGAGACATCGGCGACGTGCATCGAGCCGCCGCGCCCTCGGCACAGCCCGGTCTCGCGTCCCATCAGTTCGGCGAAAAAGCCGTCCAGGTCGATCCCTTTGGCGAGCGCGTGGCCGTGGCCGCGGTGGTTGGAGGCGACCGTGTCGGCCGGACCTAGGTTGGCCGAGATGCCGACCGGCACCGCCTCCTGGCCGATCGAGAGATGGATGAAGCCGGGTACCTCGCCGTCGGCGAACAGCGCCTGCAGCCGCTCCTCGGCGCGCCGGATCGTCAGCATGCCCTCGTAGAGCAGCAGCAATCTGTCGTTGCTGGACTGGCGTGGCGCCATCGGAACTCTCTGTGGCTTTGGCATGAGTATGATGGTCGGCGCTCGACAGGGTCAATAAAAAATGATTTGTGATTCATAGTTCATTTATTGCGATTTGCGACGGAGTGACGGTAATGGAGAGCGGACTGGGTGGCCGGGTGGCGCTGGTGACCGGCGGCGCCAGCGGTATCGGCCGGGCCTGCTCGGAGACGTTGGCCGGCGCCGGGGCGTCGGTGGTGATCGCCGACCGCGATGCGGAAGCCGGCTTGACGACCGCGAGGAGGATCGGCGCCGGGTTCCAGGCCATCGACGTCGCCGACGAGACCGCGGTCGAGGCGGCGGTGGACGCCGTGGAGCGCGAGGCCGGGCCGATCGACATTCTGGTCACCTGCGCCGGGGTGCTCCAGCGCACCCTGCCGCCCTCCGAACTGTCGTGGAAGGAATGGGATCTGGTGCAGCGCGTCCACCTGCGCGGCACCTACGCCTGCTGCGCGGCGGTCGGCAGCCGGATGGCGGGGCGCGGCCGCGGCGCCATCGTGGTGATCGCCTCGGTCGCCGGCATGCGCTCGGGCCCGCTGCATTCCTACGGGCCGGCGAAGGCCGCGATCATCAATCTGATGGAATGCCTGGCCGGTGAATGGGGCAGGCGCGGCGTCAGGGTGAACGCCGTCGCCCCTGGCTTCACGGAGACCCCGGCGCTCGCCAAGGGTTTCGCGACCGGAACCCTGGATGCCGCCACCCTGGCCGGGGCCAGCGCGCTGGGCCGGTTGGTGCGCGCCGACGAGATCGCCGAGGCGGTGGCCTTCCTGGCGTCCGACCGGGCGTCGGCGATCACCGGCGTGACGCTGCCGGTCGACGCCGGCTACCTGGTGGCGACCCCGTGGGCGGCCTATGGCGGCGTGCGCGAGGGTGGCGGCGGCGACCCGGCATAGGTGTTGCGCCGCGCCTCGGAAGCGACAACCATCCGTCACCTCGTCCACCGACAGCCATCCGGAGCCGGCATGCGACACAAGGTCCTGCTGATCGACCCGCTCTATCACCCCGGCG
>CAYNFA010000283.1:0-5786 GCA_964396345.1 uncultured Thalassobaculum sp. | reverse complement strand
AATCCCGACGGTGCCGCAGATCCGGCTGGCCATCGTCCGGCCGATTCCGTGAATGTAAGTCAAAGCGATAACGACGCGTTTTTGCGTCGGGATGTTCACGCCAGAAATGCGCGCCACGCCGTCTCTCCTCGTGCTTTACCGGAACCACCGCACGCCTAAAGCGGGCATTGACGAAAGACCGATGGTCTCTCGTGCCAGCCCGTTCTCCGCACCCGATGATCCAGGGGGGCGGATTACAGGCGAGAAAGGCTCCAAGTCAACCGAACCACTGTTTAAACCAAACGTCATCAAGCCGCGCCGACGATCGCCTCGAGCTGAGCCGTCACCGCGTCCATCGACGCCATTCCATCAACCGTCTTCAGGGCGCCCTTGCCGCGATAGTGCGGGATGATCGGCGCGGTCTGGCGGCGGTATACATCGAGACGCTTGCGCAGCGTCTCCTCGTTATCGTCGCTGCGGCCCTCCTCGGCCCGGCGCTTGAGGATCCGCGCGACCATCGCCTCCTCGTCGACCTCGAACTCGATGACGTGATCGATCGCCCGGCCCTTCTCGGCCAGCATCGCGTCCAGCGCCTCGGCCTGGGCAACCGTCCGGGGGAAGCCGTCCAGAATGAAGCCGTTCCGGCAATCCGGCTGGTCGACCCGCTCCGAGATCATGCGGATCATGACCGAATCGGGCACCAGATCGCCCGCGTCCATGATCCGCTTGGCCTCGCGGCCCAGTTCCGACCCGGAGGCGACCGCCTCGCGGAGCATTTTCCCGGTCGACAACTGCCGGATCGAGAGTGTGTCTTCCAGGCGCTTGGCCTGGGTGCCCTTGCCCGCGCCTGGCGGACCCAGAAGGATCAGGTTCATCCGCGCCTCCCCCTAATCTTAGACTTCTTGATGAGTCCCTCGTACTGGTGCGCGAGCAGGTGAGACTGGACCTGGGTCACCGTGTCCATGGTGACGGTGACCACGATCAACAGGCTGGTACCGCCGAAATAGAAGGGCACAGAGTACTGGCTGATCAGGATTTCCGGCAGGATGCACACCGCCGCGAGGTAGGCGGCACCGACCACCGTCAGCCTGGTCAGAACGTAATCAAGATAGTCCGCCGTGTTCTTGCCGGGACGAATGCCAGGCACGAACCCGCCGTACTTCCGAAGATTGTCGGCGGTGTCCTGCGGGTTGAAGACGATGGCCGTGTAGAAGAACGCGAAGAACACGATCAACCCGATGTACAGCGCAATGTACAGCGGCTGCCCATGTCCGAGGAGCGCGGTCACCGTCGCAAGCCACTCCGGACCGGTGCCGGCAGACATCTGCGCTACGGTAATCGGCATCAACAAAAGCGAGCTCGCAAAGATCGGCGGGATCACGCCCGAAACGTTCAACTTGAGCGGCAAATGCGAACTCTCGCCGCCGAACATCCGGTTCCCGACCTGGCGCTTGGGGTACTGCACGAGGATCCGGCGCTGCGACCGCTCCATGAAGCAGATGAAGGCGATAACGCCGACCGCCATGACCAGCAGGAGCAGGATGAACAGGGTCGACAGCGCCCCGGTGCGCCCGAGTTCAAGCGTCCCGGCCAGGGCAGACGGCAGGTTGGCGACGATGCCGGCGAAAATGATCAGGGAGATGCCGTTGCCGACACCGCGCGCCGTGATCTGCTCGCCCAGCCACATCAGGAAGATGGTCCCGCCGACCAGGGTGATCACCGTGGTGAGACGGAAAAACAGGCCCGGGTCGATGACCGCGGGCCCGCGCGAGCCCGGCAGGCTCTCCATCCCGGTGGCGATACCGTACGCCTGGACGGCGGCCAGCAGCACCGTCAGGTAACGGGTGTACTGGTTGATCTTCTTGCGACCGACCTCGCCCTCCTTCTTGAGGGCCTCCAGGTTGGGGCTCACCGCCGTCATCAGCTGCATGATGATGGCGGCCGAGATGTACGGCATGATGTTGAGGGCGAAAATCGACATCCGCCCAAGCGCGCCGCCGGCGAACATGTCGAACATGCCGATGATTCCGCCGGCGTTCTGGCGAAAGATCTCTTCAAGCGCCACCGGATCGATGCCCGGCAACGGAATGTAGGTGCCGAGGCGGTAGACCACCAACGCCGCCAGGGTGAACCAGATACGCTTCTTCAGCTCCGTCGCCTTGCCAAAGGCACCGAAGTTCATCTGCGATCCGAGCTGTTCGGCACTGGAGGCCATCGCTTGATCCTAGCTCCGGGATGCTCGATCGCCCGGCGCGCCCGGGCGACCGGTCAGGACTCGACCGCCGCGCCCGCCGGCAGCACCACGCTGCCACCAGCCTTCTCGACCGCCTCGACCGCCGCCTTGGAAGCGCCGGCCACATGGATCTCGATCTTGGCGGTCAAGGCACCCTTGCCGAGCAGCCGGACGCCATCCTTGGCGTCGGTGACGACACCGGCAGACACCAGAGCCGCGCTCGTGATCGGCTGCCCGGCATCGACCCGGCCCGACTCGATCGCAGCCTGCAGACGACCGACGTTCAGCACGCCATACTTCTTGCGGAAGATGTTGGTGAAGCCGCGCTTCGGCAGGCGCCGGTAGATCGGCATCTGCCCGCCTTCGAACCCGTTCACGGCAACGCCGCTGCGGGCCTTCTGACCCTTGTGGCCCTTGCCGCTGGTCTTGCCGAGACCGGAGCCCGTGCCGCGCCCCAGACGCTTGCGCGGCTTGGTGGCACCGGGATTGTCGGACAGCTCGTTCAGTCGCATCGCACACGTCCTCAGTCAGGTACGCCGGCACGCCGGCGCGCGTCATTCCAGGCGTTCAGCCCTGCTCCACGACCTGGACCAGATGCTTCACCTTGTCGATCATGCCACGCACCGAGGGAGTATCCTCCAGCGTCCGGGTCCGGTTCAGCTTACCCAGTCCCAGCCCGATCAGCGTAGCCTGCTGATCCTTCTTGCGACCGAGGCCGCTGCGGACCTGCTGCACCGTCACGGTGCCGCCGGTGGTGGTGTTCGCGCTGTTGTCAGCCATCGTCCGTCTCCGTCCGCTCGGCGAACTCACTCGCTCGCCGCAGCATCGGCGGCGTCACCCTGCGGCGAACGCCCGAAAATCTCCGCAACCTTCTTACCACGCTTGCTGGCGATCGCCCGGGGCGACTGCATGTTCACCAACGCGTCAAAGGTCGCCTTGATCATGTTGTGCGGGTTCGATGTGCCGAGCGACTTGGCGACGACGTCGTGAACGCCGAGCGCCTCGAAGATCGCTCGCATCGGACCACCCGCGATGATTCCGGTACCCGCGGTGGCCGCCCGCAGCGTCACCCGACCGGCGCCGAAGCGGCCGTTGATGTCGTGGTGCAGGGTCCGGCCCTCGCGCAGCGGAACGCGGATCATGGTGCGCTTCGCCTGTTCGGTCGCCTTGCGAATCGCCTCCGGGACCTCGCGGGCCTTGCCGGCACCGTGGCCGACCCGGCCACGCTGGTCGCCAACGATGACGATGGCGGCAAAACCGAAGCGCCGACCGCCCTTCACCACCTTGGCGACGCGGTTGATGCCGACCAGCTTCTCGACCAGATCCGAGTCTTCCCGGTTGCGGTCCTGCCTGTCGTTACGTGCCATCACTCGGCCCCTCTAGAACTTCAAACCGGCATCACGGGCGGCGTCGGCAAGAGCCTTCACCCGTCCGTGATAGATATAGCCACCACGATCGAAGACCACCTGCTCGAGCCCGGCAGCCCTCGCCCGTTCGGCGACCAGCTTGCCGACCTCGACGGCCGCGGCCTTGTCCGCGCCGGTCTTGAGGCGGGCGCGGAGATCCTTGTCGAGCGAGCTGGCGGCGACCAGGGTCCGGCCGGCGGCGTCGTCGATGACCTGCGCGTAGATGTGCTTGGACGAGCGGAACACCGAAAGCCGCAAACGCCCGTTCGCCGCACGCCGGATTTGCGCGCGAGCGCGCATTTGCCGACGCTTGAAGAGATCCTTCGAGGAGAGCATGTCCCCTACTCCTTACTTCTTCTTACCTTCCTTACGCAGGACGGTCTCGGTGGCGTACTTGACGCCCTTGCCCTTGAACGGCTCCGGCGGACGGAAGGCGCGAATCTCGGAAGCGATCTGGCCGATGCGCTGCTTGTCCGAACCGGTGATCTCGATCAACGTCGGACGATCGCACTTCATGGCCACACCCGCCGGGATCGGGTAGCGCACCGGGTGGCTGAAGCCGAGCGACAGCACCAGGTCCGAACCCTCGACGGCGGCACGATAGCCGACGCCGTTGATCTCGAGGTTGACCTTGAAGCCGGTCGACACGCCGGTCACAAGATTGCTGACCAGCGCCCGCGTGGTTCCCCACATCGACCGCGCCTGCTTGGTCTCGCGGGTCGGGCGCACGGACACGAGGTTGCCCTCGACCGTGACCTCGACGTCCGAAGTGATCGGCGTCGACAGCTCACCGAGCTGGCCCTTCGCCGTCACCGTGTCGTTCGCGACCTCGACCGTTACTCCGGCCGGGATCGCGACGGGATACTTACCTACCCGTGACATCGTTATCTCCGATCAGAACACTTGGCAAAGGACTTCGCCGCCGACGTTCGCCGCCCGCGCCTCGTTGTCCGACATGACGCCGCGCGGGGTCGACAGGATCGCGATGCCGAGGCCGTTATAGACCCGCGGCAGATCCTTGATCTTGGCGTAGACCCGGCGGCCCGGACGCGACACCCGCTTGATCTCGCGGATCACCGGCTCGCCTTCCTGATACTTCAGCTCAATGGTCACCTCGGACACGCCCGGACGCGATTCGCCGGTCGAGTATCCGCGGATAAAACCCTCGCGCTTCAGCACCTCCAGCACGTTGGAACGCAGCTTCGAGGCTGGGCTGTTCACGACCTGCTTCCGGGCGCTCTGCCCGTTGCGGATCCGAGTCAGCATATCCCCAAGAGGATCGCTCATCGACATGGACCGTCCTCCTTACCAGCTCGACTTGACAACGCCCGGGATCAACCCGGAGGAGCCGAGGTCACGCAGCGCGATGCGCGAAATCTTGAACTTGCGGTAGACACCGCGCGGACGACCGGTCAGCTGACAACGGTTGCGGACCCGGATCTTGGCGCCGTTCCGCGGCATCTGCGCCAGCGTCACGGTCGCCAGGAACCGCTCTTCGATCGGGACCGACTTGTCGGTCGCTACGGCCTTCAGACGCGCCCGCTTCGCCGCGTGTTGCACGACCAGCCTGGCCCGGCGGTTGTTCTTCTCGATTGAGCTCTTCTTCGCCATTTCGTCCTCCGGCCCCGTCAGTTGACGAACGGAAACTGGAAGCGCTTGAGCAACTCGCGCGCCTCGTCGTCCGTCTTCGCCGTGGTGACCACGATGATGTCCATGCCCCGGACCGTATCGACCTTGTCGTAGTCGATTTCCGGGAACACGATCTGCTCCTTCACGCCCATCGAGTAGTTCCCGCGGCCGTCGAAGCTTTTCGGGTTCAGGCCGCGGAAGTCGCGGACCCGCGGCAGGGCGATATTCACCAGCCGATCCAGGAACTCGAACATCCGCTCGCGCCGGAGCGTTACCTTCACGCCGATCGGCATGCCTTCGCGGAGCTTGAAGCCGGCGATCGACTTCTTGGCCCGCGTGACAACCGGCCTCTGGCCGGCAATCCGGGTCATCTCGTCGACAGCGGCGTTGATCCGCTTGGAATCCTGTACCGCCTCGCCGACGCCCATATTGATGACGATCTTCTCGAGGCGCGGGACCTCGAGCTTGTTCGCGTATCCGAACTGAGACATCAGTTCCGGCCGGATAGTCGCGTCGTAAACTTCTTTCAACCGAGCCAT
>CAYNFA010000282.1:0-5794 GCA_964396345.1 uncultured Thalassobaculum sp. | reverse complement strand
CCGAGATCACCCGGATGGCGCGGGCCATGTTGGCGGTGACCACCGAGATGATGCCCTGGGCGGTCTCCATGACCCCGAGGCCGAGCCGCTCGGCGAGCCGGCCGATCGCCTGCCGGGCGAGATCCTGGCGCACCGCCATCCGGCCGCCGAGCAGGTGCACCGGGTTCAGGGTCTGCAGCACGACGTTGGCGTCGGTGACCGCCGGCTCGGTGGCGCCGCGGCCGTAGCACACCGGCCCGGGGTCGGCGCCGGCGCTGCGCGGCCCGACCTTCAGCAGGCCGCCGGTGTCGACATAGGCGATCGAGCCGCCGCCGGCGCCGACGGTGTGGATGTCGAGCATCGGCGCCTTCAGCGGGTAGCCGTGCACGATCGCCTCCGAGGCGAGCCGGCACTGGCCGTCCTTGAGCAGCGCGACGTCGGTCGAGGTGCCGCCCATGTCGAAGGTGATCAGGTCGCGGAAGCCGGCCGCCTCGCCGACCGCCTGGGCGCCGACGACGCCGGTCGACGGACCCGACAGGATAGTGCGCACCGGCATCTCGGCGGCCGCGCCGAAGCCGATCACGCCGCCGTTCGACTGGGTGAGGTGCGGCGTCGCGGTCATGCCGAGCGCAATCAAGCGCGGGGTCAGGCGCTCGATGTAGGAGCGCATGACCGGCCCGAGATAGGCGTTAACGACGGCGGTCGACAGCCGCTCGAACTCCCGGAACTCGGGGGCAATCTCGTGGCTCGCGCAGATGAAGGCGTCCGGGCACTCCTCGAGCAGGATCGCCTTGGCGCGCGCCTCGTGCTCGGGGCGCACGAAGCTGTAGAGGAAGCAGACGGCGATCGCGGCGACGCCGGCGTCCCTGAACCGCCGCGCGGCGGCGCGCACCGCGTCCTCGTCGAGCGCGACCTCCACCGTTCCGTCGTGGCGGATGCGCTCGCTCGCCTCCAGCCGAAGGTCGCGGGCAACCAGGGTCGGCGGCTTGTCGGCGAACACGTCGTACAGGTCGGGGCGCTTCTGCCGGCCGATCTCCAGAAGGTCGCGGAAGCCTTTGGTGGTCAGCAGGCCGGTCGCCACGCCCTTGTGCTGGATCAGCGCGTTGGTGGCGACGGTCGTGCCGTGTCCGAAATACGCCACCGCCGCCGCCGGGGTGTCGCCGGCATCCCGCATCACCAGGCGCAGGCCCTCCTCGACGCCCTGGGCGATGCCGCGGGACGGATCGTCGGGGGTCGAGGCAACCTTCCACACCTCGACCCGCCCCTGCTCTTCCTCGAACAGGCAGATGTCGGTGAACGTGCCACCCGAATCGACGCCGACGCGCCAACGCTCCATCGGAACCATCCCCGGCCACCTCATCCCCGGCGCGGCCGACGCCGCGCCCAGCGGCTCACATCAGCAGATAAGCGACGCCGCGGGACAGGAAAAAATCCATCGCCCCGATCCTGGTCAGCGCGGCGGTTCGGGCCAAGGCC
Organism: uncultured Thalassobaculum sp.; assembly: GCA_964396345.1. GTDB lineage: Bacteria > Pseudomonadota > Alphaproteobacteria > Thalassobaculales > Thalassobaculaceae > Thalassobaculum_A. Next base: position 4,339 of record CAYNFA010000282.1, on the reverse strand, counting down.
GCTGGGCCGGTCGGATGTGTTCGACCAGTCGGGCAAGGCGAAGGACGCCGAGGTCGTCGAAGCGCTGACCGACCAGTTGGACGCCGACCGGCATGCCGTCGCTGAAGCTCCAGTTCACCGAGGCCGCTGGCTGCTCCGAGAAATTGTAGGCGACGGTGTAGGCGATGTGGGCCAGGGCGTTGCGGGGATCCTCGGTCGGCGAGTGCGCGTCAGCGGGGTACGACACGATAGGGGCCACCGGCGACAGCACGAAGTCGACCGCCGCCAACGCCTTGACCGCGGCCTCGCGCATCGCCGTCACCTGCGTGTAGGCGTTCATCACGTCGGCGCCGCTGAACGACCCGGCCCGCCAAGTGCACCACTCCACCACGAACGGCAGGATGCGGGCCCGCGCCTCGGCCGGCAGCGCCGAGACGTCGTTGCACGAGCGCATCTCGAAGAACCGGCAGATCCCCTCCAGCATCTCGGGGGCCAGAAAGGACGGAATCTCGACGACTTCGGCGCCGGCGTCGGACAGCGCCGCGGCGGCGGCATCGGCGGCCGCCAGCACCGCCGGCTCCGGGTCGAGACCGGCGCCCATCGCCCGGATCAGCCCGATCCGAAGCCCACGCGCCTCCAGCCCCTCGAGACGGGCGGCGTAGTCCAGCGGGTCGTGGGGCAGGCTCATGTAGTCGCGGACGTCGGGCCGCGTGATCTCCGACATCAGCAGCGCCGAGTCGAGCACGGTCCGGGTCATCGGCCCGGCGGCGCGGCCCATGAACGGCGGGTGGATCGGGATCCGGCCGAGCGACGGTTTCAGCCCGAACAGCCCGCAATGGTTCGCCGGCAACCGCACCGAACCGCCGATGTCGGTGCCGACATGCAACGGCCCGTAGCCGGCGACCGCCGCCGCCCCTGCCCCTGACGACGATCCCGCCGGGTTGCGGTCGAGCCGCCAGGGGTTGCGGGTGGTGCCGTGCAACGAGGACCGGCCGGACGACAGCATCCCGTAGTCCGGCATGGTGGTCTTGCCGAGCAGCACGCAGCCGGCCTCGCGCACCCTCGCGGCGATCGGGGAATCCTCGGTCTTTGGGGTCAAATCCCCGATCGCGACGCCGATCGGGGCCGGGTCTCCGGCGGAGACGATGTTCTCCTTCAACGTGATCGGCACGCCGTCGATCGGCGACAGCGGCCGACCGTCGCGCCAGCGCGCCTCGGATTCCCCGGCAGCGCCCAGGGCGCGGTCGCGATGCACCTGGAACAGCGCGTTGACATGCGGCTCCCAGGCTTCAATCCGCGCCAGCGCCGCCTCGGCAATCTCGACCGGCGATAGCCGTCGTTCCGCGAAGGCTCCGGCCATATCGGCGGCGGTCATCGCGTGCAGGTCGGTCATGGCGCGTTCCTCGCGGCGGCGGACGGAGACCGATGCACTGTCTCCAGTTCGGCCGTCGCGATCAAGCGGGCCCTCGCGCGCACTCAGCGGATCAGCCCCGCCGCCACGCGCTCCACCGCCCGCCGCGACAACGGCTTGCGAAGCAGCGCGCTCGGGTCGATCGCCGCGATCTCGGAATCGTCCTCCGCCCCGCCGGCGATGATCACGATCGGCACCGCCGACAGGTCGGGGTTCGAGCGCAGCCAGCCGACCGCCTCGCGCCCCGGGACGTCGCGCAACTGCAGGTCGACGAAGATCACCGAGGGCGCGCTGTGGCGGGCGGCGATCACCGCTGCGACGCCGCTGTCGACCACCACCACCTGCCAGAGGTCCGCTTCCAAAACCGCCCGGCACGCGTCCTGGGCCTGCGAGTCGGACGCCGCGATCAGCGCCACCGGCCGCCCGCCGTCGAGCCCGCCCGGTGAGGCCGCGCCGCTGCCCGACGCCGATCCGACTGAACGAAGAGCCCGGCCGTCCCCCGGGCCCGATGAGCCATCCATCGCCATCACCATCATCACCAGCCGGCGGCCCGGCGCAGCTGTCCCCCGTCGTCGGCAACGCCGGCCGCCAGTTCCCGGAGCTGCCCGGCGTCGAGGATCTCGACGCTCGACGGGGTCGGAAGCGCGATCAGGCCATCGTTGCGGAGTTTGGTGAAGGTACGCGACACCGTCTCGACGGTCAGGCCAAGATAGTCCGCGACATCGCCCCTTCCCATCGGCAGATCGAGGTGGTCGGCGACGTCGCCGTCAACGGCATCGGTTTCGGCCAAGCGCAACAGGAAGCTCGCCACCTTCTCCGCCGCCGACTTGCGGCCCAGCAGCAGCATCTGATCCTGCGCCATCCGCAGCTCGTTGGAGACCGCCTGCAGGATCCGCCGCGCCATGCCCGGCTCGGAGTCGATCCGCCGATCGAAGGCCCGGCGCTGATAGCGTCGCAGGACCATCGGCGTAACCGCCTCGGCGGTGCAGACATAATGACGCTCAGGCGCGAGGCCGAGCATCTGGCCGCCTGAGGCGAAGCCGGTAATCTGCCGACGGCCGTCGGCCAGCGCCTTGTAGAGTCGCATCGTGCCGCTCACCACCTCGAACACGCACTCGGCATCGTCACCCTCGGCAAACAGGATGGTGCCGGAGGCGACGCGCTGGACCAGCGCGCCCTCGACGTTCGCCGCCCCTTGGCTGACCGCGAACTTTGGGAAACGATGACTGGCGGTTGCGTGCGCGGCAAAATGTGTGCCCATGACTGCCTCGACCTCCTGCGCGTCGGCTCGGGAACGATCCGGTGTCGCATTCTTAGCGAGGCTCGGTCACAGGGTGATGGCGCCGAGACCGGCGTCGGGTAGCGGAAGCGAGACGAAGTGTGACGTTGTGTGACAGAGATCAGTGGCCGCGGCGATGAGCGCGGGATTGCACGTGCTGATCGTCGACGACGAGCCGCGCATCCGGACCATGGTGCGGCGCTACCTCATCGAGGAAGGACTGCAGGTCTCCGAGGCCAGCGACGGGAGCGCCATGCGCGCCGCGCTGGAAAGCGAACGGATCGATCTGGTACTGCTCGACCTGGTGATGCCCGGCGAAGACGGGCTGTCGCTGGCCCGCGACATCAGACGCACCTCGGACGTGCCGATCATCATGGTGACCGGCAAGGGCGACCTGATCGATCGGGTGGTTGGGCTGGAGGCCGGCGCCGACGACTACATCGCCAAGCCCTTCCACCTGCGCGAGGTGCTCGCCCGCATCCGGACCGTCAGCCGGCGCGCCCGCGCCCCAGCGCCCGAGGCACCGCCCACCGTAGGGGAGCCGACCGGCGACATCCTGGCGTTCGACGGCTGGCGGCTCGATATGCCGAGGCGATCCCTGCGCTCGCCGACCGGCGGCGACGTCGCCCTGTCGGCGGCCGAGTTCGAACTGCTGCGTGCGTTCGTCCAGAATCCAAACCGGATCCTGAGCCGAGATCAGCTGATGGATTTGGCAAAGGGGCGCGACTGGGCTGCCTACGACCGCACCGTCGACACGCAGGTCATGCGGCTGCGCAAGAAGGTCGAGACTGATCCCGCCAACCCGGTCCTGATCAAGACCGTGCGCGGCGCTGGCTATCTGTTCGTGGGTATCGTGACACCCGGCTAGCCACCCGGGACGCCAGTTGGCCGCATGCCGGCTCAGCCCTGGCCAGCGGCCGCTTGCAGGACCGCCTCGAGATCGTCGATCCCGTAGGGCTTGGCGAGCCACCGCGCGTCAGCCGGCATTTGTCCTTCTTTCAGCATCGCGGGGTCCGTGTAGCCGGAGGTCAGGACGATCCGGAGAGCCGGCCAGCGTCGTCGGGCCTCGGCCGCCAGTTCCAGGCCGGTCATCCCACTTGGCATCACCACATCGGTAAACAAGATATCAACCGACTCGCCGGCCTCCAGCAGCGCCAGCGCCGATGGGGCGTCGTCGGCCTGCAGCACTCTGTACCCCAGGGCGGCCAGCCGCCTGATGGCGACGCGTCGCACGCGGTGATCGTCCTCGACCACCAGCACGACGGCGCCGGCCGCGCCGCCTGCTCTGACCTCGCGATCGGTCACGCCGCTGGCTGGCTGAAACTCGTCGCGGACCGGCAGGTACAGGCGGATACTCGTTCCCCGTCCCGGCTCGCTCTGCAGTTCCGCGTGGCCACCGGACTGCTTCACGAATCCGTACACCATGCTGAGCCCGAGACCGCTGCCGACGCCCGGGCCCTTGGTGGTGAAGAACGGCTCGAAGGCCCGCTCGCGAACCTCGGACGTCATGCCGACGCCGCTGTCGGTGACGGTCAGCCGCACGTAGAGACCAGGCTCGACCGCGATCGAGCGGTCGCTGGCGACGGTGACGCATTCGGTCTCGATCAACAGCTGGCCGCCATCCGGCATGGCGTCGCGGGCGTTGATAGCGAGGTTCAGCAGCGCGTTCT
>CAYNFA010000281.1:0-5796 GCA_964396345.1 uncultured Thalassobaculum sp. | reverse complement strand
CGCCTCGGCGAGCTGGCGGGTCATGGCGATGTCGGCCTGCGACGGCGTCGGGTCGCCGGACGGGTGGTTGTGCACCACGATCAGGGCCGAGGCACCAAGCTCGAGCGCCCGCTTGACGACCTCGCGCGGGTACAGCGGGGTGTGGTCGACGGTACCGCGACCCTGGCGCTCATCGCGGATCAGCCGGTTCTTGCGGTCCAGGTAGAGCACCCGAACTTCCTCGACCGGCTGATGGGCCATCGCCACCCGGCAATAGTCAAGCAGCTGACTCCAGCTCGACAGCAGCGGACGGTCGCGCAGCGTCCCGGCGAGCAGGCGGGACGCGGTCGCCTCCGCCGTCTTGAGCGCGGCGATCGACGCCTCGCCCATGCCGTCGACCTCGGCCAGGGCGTCAGGGGGTGCGCTCACCGCTTCGGCGAACGAGCCGAAGCGGGCGATCAGGCGCTTGGCCAGCGGCTTGGCGTCGCCGCGTGGCTTCGCCAGGAACAGCAGGAGTTCCAGCAGTTCGTAATCGGCCAGCGCCTCGGCACCGGCCGCCAGGAAACGCCGCCGCAGCCGCGTGCGATGCCCCGATTGGTGATCGCTGTCGTTGCCGTCCGTCATGCCCGACCGCCGCCATAGCCCGTCATGGGGCTATGGCAGCGGCTGGGGTGTTTTCCGTGGGTACCGGGAAGTTGCGTCAGGTCTGCGGTTTGCGGAACGGCTTGTGGCAGGCTCCGCAGGTGCCGCCGAGCGCCTTCATGGCCTCGCCGGTGGCGGCGGCGTCGCCGGATTTCGCGACCATTGCCAGCTTCTCGGCGGCGGCGGCGGAATCGGCGGCGGCGCTCTCGAACTTGGCCCAATCGGTCCAGATCGCGGGCAGGGCGTCGGTGTCGCCGGTGCCGGAGCCCTGCGGGAACAGGGCGGCAGCCTTCTTCATGGTGGCGGCGATGGTCTCCGCGGGAGCGACCGCATCGGTCGCCTTGTTGCCTTCGACGGCGGTGCGGACCGCCTTAAGGGCGGCGCCGGTGGCCTTCATGGCCTCCTTGCGTTCGGCGATCACGTCGGCTGCCAGGGCACCGCCGACGCCCGCCAGAATCGCCACGCCGAAAGCGGCCGCACGTACCAGATGTCGCATGTATCCTCCTGCCCGTTACGGGGTCGGACCGGTCATCCACCCCACCAGCTACGGAGCATGGAAGGCGTCGGCGACGGGTTCAATTGACAACTTCGTGCGCGGATCACTCCGGCACCCGGGCCGCCTCCAGCGCCGTCCTGCCGCGGATCATGTCGGAAGCCTTGTCGGCGATCATCATCACCGAGGCGTTGAGGTTGGCCGACAGCATGGTCGGCATCACCGAAGCGTCGATCACCCTCAGGCCGTGCACGCCGCGCACCCGAAGCTGGTCGTCGACGACCGCGGTGGCGTCGGTCTCCGGCCCCATCCGGCAGCTGCCCATCGGGTGGAAGGTGGTGGTGCCACGCTCGCGCGCCGCCGCCAGCAGTTCATCGTCGCTCTGGACCTGGGCGCCCGGGTACTCCTCGAAGTCGTAGAACGGCTCCAGCGGCTTGGTGGCCAGCAGCCGGCGGGCGAGCTTCATCGCCTTCAGCAGCACCTGGCGGTCCTCGTCCTCGGCCAGGTAGTTCGGCTGGATCACCGGGGCTTCGAACGGGTCGGCGTTGCGGGCCCGCACGTAACCCTTGCTCTCGGGGCGTTGCTGCCAGGAGGCGACGGTCATGCCGGGGCGGTCGTCGAGCATCGACTGCACCCCTTCCTTGTAGCTGGCCGGGGTGAAGGTGAACTGCACGTCGCTGTTCCGGGCGGCCTCGTCGGAGTGCCAGAAGCAGTACACCAGCGTCGGGCTGAGCGAGAGGATGCCCTTGCGGGTCGTCAGCCACTTCAGGACGTTGCCGACCAGCCGGAGGCCGCGCGCCTCCTCGTTGATGGTCTCGGAATTCTTGACCCGGGCGACGAAGCGAGGCGCGTAGTGGTCGCGCAGGTTCTCGCCGACCCCGGGCAGCTCATGGCGGACCGGAACACCGAGTTCCTTGAGCAGCCCGGCCGGCCCGATGCCGGAGAGTTGCAGCAGCTGCGGCGAATTGTAGGTGCCGCCGGCCAGGATGACCTCGCGGCGCGCCGTCACTTCGAGCGGAATGCCGTGCCGGCCGCCCTTGCTGTAGCGCACGCCGACGGCGCGCTTGCCCTCGAGCATGATCCCGGTGGCGTGGGCGTGGGTGACGACCGTCAGGTTCGGGCGCTTCATGGCCGGGCGCAGGAAGGCGCGGGCGGCGCTCATCCGCCGGCCGCCGGCGATCGTGCGCTGGGCGTAGGACACGCCCTCCTGGATCATGCCGTTGTAGTCCGGGTTGCGCGGAATCCCGATGGTCGTGCAGCCCTCGATGAAGGCGTCGCAGAGCGGGTGCCGCCAATCGATGTCGGTGACCTCCAGGGCGCCGTCCCGGCCGCGGAAGGTGTCGTCGCCGACGCCGATCCGCTTCTCGCAGCGCCGGAAATAGGGCAGCACATCGGCGTAGCCCCAGCCGCGGTTGCCACGCTGCGCCCAGCCGTCGAAATCGAGGCGCTGGCCGCGGTTGTAGATGTGGCCGTTGATCGAGCTCGAGCCGCCAAGCGTCTTGCCGCGCGGCGCCTTGATGCGGCGGCCGCCGGTCCACTCGCTCGGCTCCATGTCGTAGAGCCAGTTGACCGCCGGATCGACCATGGTCTTCATGAATCCGGCCGGCACATGGATGAAGGGATGCCAGTCCGAGCCTCCGGCCTCCAGGACGCAGACGGTGGTGGTGCCGTCCTCCGTCAGCCGGTTGGCAAGCACCGAGCCGGCCGAGCCGGCGCCGACGATGACGTAATCGAAGCTGTCCATGCGTCGAGTTCCCTCGCGAGCGAGCAGGATTGCGGCAGGCAGAATCCTTACCAGACGTCGGCGCGGGTCGGCAAAGATATTGAATTCAACCCGCCGCAACCGGGGTTGAGCGATGCCGGATGCGAGGACCGCGACATGGCGCGGCACAGCGTCACCGGCTGAGCCGAAACACAAAATGTCAGTCGGCGTCCTTCGGCCACACCCGTGTCGCGTGCGCGAGGTCGGGCCAGCCGATCGGCGAGGCGGCCTTGGCCGCCGCCGCCTCGCCGTCTGCACCAGGGTCCCAGAACGCGGCCACAATCCGTTTGCCGGTGGTGCCGTCGGAGGCCGGCGAGGCCAGCCAGGCCGCCGGCGGCCCCATCACGTCGGGGCGCAGCATGGTGGCGCGGTCCATGCCGCTGCCGTCGGCGATGAAAGCGGTGTCGGTCGGCCCGCCCGGCACCAGCACGTTCACCGTGACACCGCTGCCGTCGAGTTCGGTCGCCCAGACCGCCGACGCCGCCTCCAGCGACGCCTTGAGGGCGCCATAGGGGAAGGTTCGGAGCATGGTGAAGAAGCTGGTGGTGTTGTTGATCACCCGGCCCCAACCGCGTGCCCGCATGCCGGGGGTCACCAGCCGGGTCATCAGGAACGGTCCGCGCAGGTTGACGGCGATGAACCGGTCGAAGATCTCCGGAGTCACCTCCTGCAGGTCGGGCAGGTTGCGTTCGCCGTCGGGTCGCAGCGCGCTGAGCCCGATGCCGGCGTTGTTGAACAGGATGTCGACCGGACCGAGACGGTCCTCGACCGACCGAACCGCGGCGGCGCAGCCGGCCTCGGTGGAGACATCGGCCTCGACGGCGATGGCGTTGGCGCCAATCTCGTCGGCCACCCGCCGTGCTGCCGCCGGGTCTCGGTCGACCACCGCGACCCGCGCGCCACCCGCGGCGACCGCCGTGGACAGCGCCCGGCCGATGCCGCCACCGCCGCCTGTGATCAGGGCTACCCGGTCTCGATCTGGCATGCGCTGTGTCCTTCCTGCTTTGTCCTGTTGCGGTAGGCGGGCTTTCGAAGGGCAGGGTAGGACAGCGTCCCGGGCCGGTCGAGCGGGCGGTGAAGCGTCGATGAGCCTTTCGCCGCACCCGCCGCAACGCTGCCGCGACGCGGCGGAGCGCCTCGGGGTGACCGAATCGGTGATCAGCCATCAGGTCCGACGGCTGGAGGGTTTCTGCGGATCGCTGCCGGTCTGCGCGCCCGGTTACACAGCCATCGAAGTGGGCGAGGACCCGCTCGCCGGTCTAGGCGTCTGGACGTTGGCTGACGGGGTTCGCCGCAGGCCGGTGACGGCGCGCCTGTCTGGATCTCAGCCGACCACCCCGTCGATCAGGTTCAGCGACAGCAGCCGCTCGCTGGAGAGGCCGACAGCCGCCGGCCGAACGGTGATGCCGTCCAGCATCCGGCGTAGGCGGCTGAGAGCCCCGGCCCCCTCGGTCGCGTCGATCGCCTGGAATCGTACCGTCGAACCGGGCGGGAGCTGTGCGAACCGGAACATGTCGGCGCGCGCGATCACGGCGATCTTGGGATACCCACCGGTGGTCTGCCGGTCGGCTGACAGGACGATGGGCAGGCCGTTTCCCGGCACCTGGATGCTGCCCAGCGCGATGCCGTCCGAGACGATGTTGTAGCCGAGCGCGGTATGCTCCAGCGCCGGGCCCTCCAGCCTTACGCCCATCCGGTCGGACCTGGCGCCGATCCGGTAGGGGGTCGAGGTTAGGGTCTGCAGGCTGGCGTCCGGAAAGTGCGCGGCCTGCGGTCCCGGCACCACCCGGATCACCGTGTCGCCGCCGGATCCGCCGTGCGGCAGCGGCGACAGCAGTTCCATCTCCGGCGCGGTGGTTTCGCGGGTCGGAAGCAGGTCGCCCGGCTGCAGCGCCCGGCCTTCCAGCCCGCCGAGGCCCGACCGCGCGTGGAACGACGCGCTGCCGAACACCGCCGGCACGTCGATCCCGCCGTGCACCGCGAGGTAGGCGAAGGCGGCGCCGCGGCCCGGTCGGATGGCGATGACCGTGTTGGCGTCGAGCGTGTAGCCGCGGTTCGGGACCGCCGGCTCCCCGTCGATCCGCCAGATGACGTCGGGCCCCGCGGCGCTGACGGTCAGCGCCCGGGCCGTGACCGTGAACTCGGCGCCGAGCGAGCCGATCTCCAGGGCGGCGGCGGTGTCCGGATTGCCCGCCAGCCGGTTGGCGACCCGCAGCGCCACCGGGTCGACGGCGCCGGATTCCGATACCCCGAAGCGTTGCAGCCCCGGGCGCCCGAGGTCCTGGATCGAGACCCAGGGCCCCCCCTTGGCAAGCCGCAGGCCGGTCACGGCCGGGCCGAGTCGGGCCGCGGGACGATCTCGCCCCGGGCGAGACGCCCGGCCAGGCTGTGCCAATCGTCCCTGCCGATGGCGATGAACCGGATCGCGTCACCGGGCTGGAACAGGAACACCGGGTTCCGACCTGGCGCGAAGGACGCGTACGGCGTCCGCCCGAGCATGTGCCAGCCGCTCGGCCCGGCGACCGAGGCGATCGCCGACTGCGCCCCGCCGATGGATACGCTGCCGGCTGGCGTCGTCATGCGCGGCTCGATCCGGCGGGGCGTGTGCAGGGTGTCCGGCAGGCCGCCGAGGTAGGCGAAGCCGGGGGCGAAGCCGATCATGTAGACGCGGAAGGCCGCCGAGGCGTGCTGCGCGACGACCGCCTCCTCGGAAACCCCGTGACGGTGCGCCAGCGCGCCCAGATCCTCGCCGAACTCGCCGCCATAGCCGACCGGGACCAGCCAGGACCGGCCTTCGGCGGCGGCCGCGCCGTCGGGGAGCGCGTCCAGGCGTTCGCGAAGCGCCGCCTCAAGCTCGGCGTGGGCGATCGTCAGCGGATCGAAGTGGATCAGGAGCGAGCGATAGGTCGGCACCGTTTCG
>CAYNFA010000280.1:0-5806 GCA_964396345.1 uncultured Thalassobaculum sp. | reverse complement strand
TCCTGATCGCGCTCGGACGGTAGTCCCGGATCTACCCCAGCGCCGCTTCCAACTCCGCCAGCAGGTCGTCGGCATCCTCGATGCCGACCGACAGGCGGACCAGGCCGTCGGAAATGCCGAGCGCTTCGCGGATCTCGCGCGGCACGCTGGCGTGGGTCATGATCGCCGGGTGCTCGATCAGGCTCTCGACGCCGCCGAGCGACTCCGCCAGCGCGAACAGCTCGCAGCGCTCCAGGAATCGGCGGGCGTCGTCCAGCCCGCCCTTCAGGACCGCCGTCACCATGCCGCCGAAGCCGCTCATCTGGCGCTTCGCCAACTCGTGCTGCGGGTGGCTCTCCAGCCCTGGGTAGAACACCGTCTCGACCTTCGGGTGCGCCTCCAGGAAACGGGCGATCTTCATGGCGTTGGCGCAATGCCGTTCCATCCGGATCGGCAGGGTCTTCAGCGCCCGTAGCACCAGGAAGCTGTCGAACGGCCCAGGCACCGAGCCGACGGCGTTCTGCAGGAACGCCAGCTTGTCGCGCAGAACGTCGCGGCCCTCGGCCACCACCGCCACCCCGCCGACCACGTCGGAATGCCCGTTCAGGTACTTGGTGGTGGAGTGCATGACAATGTCGAAGCCGTGGTCGAGCGGTCGTTGGATCCAGGGCGAGCAGAACGTGTTGTCACAGACGCTGATCAGGTTGCGCTTCTTCGCGACCTCCGCGATCGCGGCGAGGTCGACGAGCTTGAGCAACGGGTTGGTCGGGCTCTCGACCCAGACCATCTTGGTGTTGTCCTGGATGGCGGCCTCCAGCGCCGCCGGGTCCGACAGGTCGACGAAGCTGAACTGCAGTCCGGCCGAGCGCCGCCGGACGTTCTCGAACAACCGATACGAGCCGCCGTAGAGGTCGTCCATGGCGATCACGTGGTCGCCGGAATCCAGCAGTTCCAGCAGCGTTCCCATAGCCGCGAGGCCGCTGGAAAACGCGAAGCCGGCGCTGCCGTTCTCCAGGTCGGCGATGCAGGCCTCAAGCGCGAACCGCGTCGGGTTCTGGCTGCGCGAGTACTCGAAACCCTTGTGGACCCCGGGGCTCTCCTGGACGTAGGTCGACGTCGCGTAGATCGGCGTCATGATGGCGCCGGTGGTGGGATCGGGCTTCTGGCCGGCGTGGATCGCCCGGGTCGCGAAGCCGGTCCGGTTGCGGGTGGTCGCCATGCGGATCTCCGAGGTGTCAGCCGAGCGTGCGGCGCAGGTGGTTGATGAGGTCGACCTTGGTGACCATGCCGAGGAAGGTACCCTCGGCATCCTCGACGATCGCCACCTTGTCGGCCTTGAAGACCGACAGCAGTGCCGACGTGCCGGCCGACGCCGGCAGCGTATCGAGCCGGCTGGTCATGTGCCGGTCGACGGTATCCTTGAAGCAGTCGGCGCATCCGTGAACCGCCATCAGCAGGTCCTCCTCGTCCAGCAGGCCGACGATCCGGGTGCCGTCCATGACCGGAAGCTGCGAGACGTCGTTCGCCCGCATGCGGTTGTAGGCGGTGTTGATGGTGTCGTTCGGGCCGACCGAGATCACGCGGCCCTGATCGGCGCGGCGGGCGATCAGGTCACTTAGGTCACCCGCACGCGGCCGGTCGAGCAGCCCCTGTTCGGTCAGCCAGGCCTCGTCGAAAGCCTTCGCGAGGTACTTGTTGCCGGTGTCGCAGACGAAGGTCACCACGCGCAACGGCTCGGTCTGGCGCCGGCACCAGCGCAAGGCGGCGGCAAGCAGCGTGCCGGTGGACGTTCCGCCGAGGATACCCTCGGTGCGCAACAGATCGTTGACCGCCGCGAACGCCTCGGCATCGGTCACGGTCACGCCCTCGTCAAAGATCGACAGGTCCAGGTTCGGCGGAATGAAATCCTCGCCGATGCCCTCGACCAGCCAGGATCCGCCCTCGTAGCTGACGCGACCGGTCTCGACCGCTCCGGCGACCACCGATCCGGCTGGATCGGCGACCACCACCCGAAGGGCGGGGTTCTTCGCCTTCAGGAACCGCCCGGCGCCACTGATGGTGCCACCCGACCCAACACCGGCGACCAGGGCGTCGACCCGGCCGTCCATCTGCGCCCAGATCTCCGGGCCGGTGGTGGTCTCGTGGGCGAGCGGGTTGGCGGGGTTGTCGAATTGGCTGGCCCAGAACGCACCCGGCGTCTCCGCCACGATCCGCTCGGCCATGTCCTGGTAGTATTCCGGATGGCCCTTCGGCACGTCCGAGCGGGTCAGCCTGACCTCGGCGCCAAGCGCGCGCAGGTGGCGGATCTTGTCGGCGCTCATCTTGTCCGGAATCACCAGGATCAGACGATACCCCTTCTGGGCCGTCGCCAGCGCCAAGCCCAGTCCCGTGTTCCCGGCGGTGGCTTCGACGATTACGCCGCCCGGGCGCAGCCGGCCATCGCGTTCCGCCGCCTCGACGATGGCAAGACCGATACGATCCTTGATGGAGCCTGTCGGATTCTGGTTCTCAAGCTTGACGAACAACCGGCACGGTCCAGCATCGAGGCGGGTCAACTCGAGCATCGGCGTGTTGCCGATCATCTGGAGCACGGAAGTGGGAGGAGGCATGGCCGTCTCCATGGCGGTTCTCGCAGACCCAAATATGGCGACGCAAGGCCGAGACGGAAGGGAGCGCACGGCGCAACAGCCGTTCCACCGCGCGACGGAGCGCTACTCCAGAATTCGATAGGTGAGCGAGAGCACCTGGTGCAGGGGCTCGAACTTCAGACGCTGGCTGCCGTACCGGTCAGTCACCGAGCGCCAGACCTCCTCGGCGTGGTCAAGCCGGGACAGCGAGTCGCCCAGTTCCGCAAACACGTCAGAGGCCGAACCCAGGAACGCGATGAACGGCCCCGGGCTCTGCTTGTCGATGAACAGCGCGCGGTACGCCGTGTTGTATTCATCGAGACGCGCGCGAACCTTGCGCCAGCGCTCCCGGAGCACGGTGCGGGTGGCGTCGCGGACGTCGAGTACGACCCTGCGGTTGCTTGAGGGGATGAGGTCGATCGGCTCGGCGCCGTTCCCCAACCACCCCGCAAACCGCCGGATCTGGGCCTCGAGAGACTTCAACCGATAATCGTAATAGATGACACCTTTCCAGGCGTGCAGCGCCGCCGGAGCCTCGGACCGGTCGAGTTCCATCGCCTGGATGATCGGCCCGAGGCTGTCCATGTCCTTGGCGTCCCACAACTTCTCGATCAGCTGGCGAAGCCGGGCCTGGGCGCGGGAGGCATCGAGTCCGCCATACGCGAACTCGACGATCGGACGGAACCGGTCCATCACGTGCTCGCGGATCCGGCTCCATTCCTCCTGGGAGATCTCGAAATACGCTTGGTGAGGGCTGATCCCCTCCGCCAGCAGCCGGTCCTTGAGCAGGAACGGGTCGAGCGACGGGAGCTGATCAAAGATCTGGATGATGTCGCGGTCGTGGATGTAGTCCTCGACGCCGCGCTTGCGATCGAACCCGGCCTGGAAGGCCAGCGCGTTGTCGAAATTCGAATCCCCCGTGAAGATCGACTTGCCGCCCTCGAAGGCGTTGGACTCGTTGAAGGCGAAGTACAGCTTGGTTCCGACGCGGTTCACCCGCCCGGGCATGTAGTTGTCGTCGCGTATGGCCTGCTTGATGAAGATGATCCGGTGCAGTTCCGGGTGCCGGAACAGGAAGTTGTCCGGGCCAGCCCCGGTGTCCTGAACAAGCCGGAGCCGGTCGACATGATAGACACGCGAGGAACCGGCGTTGAGCTCGGTCGCGAGGTGCTGGGCTGAGAGTTTGTCGGAATCGACGAGCTTCGATGGATCGATCATTGGCCGGCCGGCGGTCGAGGTTCAGCGATTCTAGCACAGGGGTATGCAGGTCCCATGGCGGAAACGCCGGGCCGAGGGTCCAAGGTCAGGCCATCCACGCCTCGATCAGGTGGGGCCCCGGCTCGGCGATCGCCCTGGCGAGAGCGTCATTGAACGCGTCGGCGGTGTCGACCCGCACGCCGGCCACGCCCATGCCCTTGGCCAATGCCACCCAGTCCAGTTCCGGTCGATCCAGGGTCAGCATGTCGATCGCCTTGCGGCCCGGGTTCTCGGCCCCGACGTTGGTCAACTCGTGGCGCAGGATCGCGTAGGAGCGGTTGGCGAAGATGATGTTGACGACGTCGCAGCTTTCGCGCGCCTGTGTCCACAGCGCCTGCAGCGTGTACATGCCGGAGCCGTCGCCTTCGGTGCAGATCACCTTGCGGTCCGGGCAGGCGATCGCCGCCCCGGTGGCGTAGGGCAGGCCGAGGCCGATCGACCCGCCGGTCAGCGCCAGCCAGTCGTGCGGCGCCGAGCCGACGGTGAACGGCATGAAGCCGCGGCCGGAGGTCACGCTCTCGTCGGCGACGATGGCGTTCTCGGGCATCAGCCGCCCGAGAGCGGCGGCGACCGCCTCCGGCGTCAGCGCGCCGGTAGCGAGTTCCGGTCGCACGGCCTCCTGCAGCTTCGGGATGGCACTCCAGGCGTCGAGCTCGTCGCACAGCGCCGTCAGCACCGCCAGATGATCGTCGCCGATCTCGGCCAGCCGATGCACCGTGCAACCGTCGGGGACCAGCACGCTCGGCTTGTTCGGGTAGGCGAAGAACGCCACCGGCACCTTGGTGCCGAGCAGGATGATGTCCTGCACGCTCTCGAGTTGCTTGAGGGCGATGTCCACCGGGTATTGAATGCGTTCGATCGACACCCGTCCGGCGCCACGCTGCCAGCGGCCGTTGGAGGTCTGGCAGGACAGCCGGCAGCCGGTCTTGGCGGCGATCCGCCCGGCAATCTCCAGCGTGTCCGCCCGCAAGGCCCGTCCCGACATGTGCAGCAGGGCGCGACGGCCCGAGGTCAAGGCCGCGGCGGCCTCGCGCACGGCCGTGGCGTCGGGCCCCGGCAGCGGCGCCGGCGCCATCGGCCTGGCCGGGCCGTCGGAGTCGTCCCAGGCCGTGTTGGCCGGCAGGATCAGTGTCGCGATCTGACCCGGCGGGCCCATCGAGGCGGCAACCGCCGCCGCACCGTCGCCCGCGACCTCCTTGGCGCTCCGTGAGGTCTTCACCCAACCGGACACCGGCCGGGCGATGCCCTCGATGTCGGCGGTCAGCGGTGCGTCGTACTCGATGTGATAGGTCGCGTGCTCGCCGACGATGTTGACCACCGGCGTGAACGCCTTCTTGGCGTTGTGCAGGTTGGCCAGGCCGTTGCCCAGGCCCGGCCCCAGGTGCAGCAAGGTCGAGGCTGGCTTGTCGGCCATCCGCGCATAGCCGTCGGCCATACCGGTGACGACACCCTCGAACAGTCCCAGCACGCAGCGCATGCCGTCCACCCGGTCGAGGGCGGCGACGAAGTGCATCTCCGAGGTCCCGGGGTTGGTGAAGCAGACGTCGACGCCGGAAGCGACCAGCGTGCGCACCAGGGATTCCGCGCCGTTCATGGGGTCCGTCCTAGAGGCTGAGACTGCGAGGGCCGGATCATGGCGGCTCGCGGCATCCGGAACAACCCCGAGCGCTTGCCAAGCGTGGGGCACCGGGCGTGAAATCGCCGATGGTCGCCCCGGGAGGATACCGTGACCCACGACGACGACGCCCTGCCAATCATCGACGCGCATCATCACTTTTGGGAACTCGGGCACGGGCGCTATCCGTGGCTCGAGGAGCACGTTGTGCCGTTCCGATACGGCGACTATTCCGCCATCCGGCGGAGCTATCTCGTCGATGACTTCCGCCGCGATCATGGTGGTCACGCCATCGCCAAGTCGGTCCACATGGAGGCCGAGTGGAACC
>CAYNFA010000279.1:0-5806 GCA_964396345.1 uncultured Thalassobaculum sp. | reverse complement strand
GGGTGGCCTCGGCGAAGAACAGCCAGCGCTCGACCACCGCGCCGGCCGAGCCGGCCAGCGCCGCCAGGAACAGCGGCACCACCGCGCCGTCGCCGCCGACCGCGGCGCCGACCAGCAGCAAGGCCAGCGGTGCCGCCACGCCCAGCAGGCCGGCGATGGCGCGCAGCTTGGTGGCGTGCTTGCGGGCGACGCGGTAGCCCATCTCGCGCATCACGTAGTTTCGCGAGGTCGAGGGCGCTTCCAGCAGGCGGACCCGGCCGAGATGACCGAGGCCGGTCGCGGTCTCGGCGGTGGCGGCCGCCGGGGCGCTGTCGATCGCCCGCCAGTACGCCGCCTTGACTGCCGCCGCCGCCACGCCGGCCAGCACCGCCAGCCAGAGGAACAGGGTTGCTGCGCCGCCGAACGCGGCGGTCAGCAGCGCCGCCCACAGCGCCCCGGTGTACAGCGCGATTGCCAGGTAGCCGGGGACGGTCAGCGGGTGGCGCCACTGCCGGATGGTCGGTAGCGAGGCGTAGATCATCCCGGTGCACACCACCGTGGCGACCGCCCCGAGCGCGGCCAGCACGCCGAGCACGCCCCAGACCCCGCGGTTCTCGCCGAACACCACCCAGCCGAGCGCGAACAGGCCGGCCGGCGCGTAGGTGGCGACCGCCGCCACGCCCTCGCGCGACAGCCAGGACGAGCGCCACTGCGACAGCGCCCTCCAGGCCCGCTCGGGCCGCCCGAGGTGAAAGGTCGAGGCCATCAGCCCGGCGGTGATCAGCCCGAGCGCCACGGTCTGGCCGACCAGGCCGAGCCCCAGGTCCGGCGGCATCAGCCCGAACGCGCCCCCGAGGCCGAGCAGGAACAGCAGGCCGTAGCCGGCGCCCGAGGCGGTGGTGAAGAAGATGACGGAGGCGGCGGGATGCATCGCGGTCGTTCCCCTCAGCGCGACAGCACGGTGTCGACCCAGGCGAGGAACCGCCCGCCCGTGCCGGCGGCCGGCGCGCCCTGCGGGACTGCGTCGGCGGCCTCGTCCACCAACTGCTGCAGCCGGCTCGGCGCGCCGGTCGACCCGCAGGCCGTCTTCGCCGGGCGCGGCGGCAGGTACTTGTTGGTCGGCCGGTAGCCCATCTCGGGCATCAGGTCGTAGCCGCCGCGCTCGGCGACCAACTGGGAGACCGCGCTGGCGGGATCGCCGAGGTCACCGTAGTGCCGGGCGCCGACCGGGCAGGTCGAGACGCAGACCGGCACGCGATCAATCTCCTCGAGGTTCTCGTTGTAGATGCGGTCGATGCACAGCGTGCACTTCTTCATCACACCGTCGGCGTGGTCGTACTCGCGCGCGCCGTAGGGACAGGCCCAGGAGCACAGCTTGCAGCCGATGCAGAGGTCGGCGTTGACCAGGACGATGCCGTCTTCCTCACGCTTGTAGCTGGCGCCGGTCGGGCAGACGGTGACGCAGGCCGGCGTTTCGCAGTGCAGGCAGGAGCGCGGGAAGTGCACGGTGCGGCCCTCGGCACCCTCGCCGGCCTCGTAGGTGTGGACCCGGTTGAACCACACCCCCCAGGCGCCGGCATCCTCGCCGTCGACGCTCTCGGTGCCGGAATAGGCGTTCCAGTCGGTCAGCGGCGCCGAATGCCCGCCGGCGTTCCACTCCTTGCAGTTCACCGCGCAGGCATGGCAGCCGACACAAATGTCGAGGTCGATGACGAGGCCGAGCTTCGTCGCCCCGGTGGTCTCGGGCAGTGACGTCATCCGGCAATCTCCCGCACGGTCGCCGCCGGCGCCCGTCGCTGCATGGGTCCCGGCTCCGTCCCGCCCGCGGCGGCCCGGTCCGGGATGACGGCGGGGATGGGTGGGCGGGCCGCGAACGGTTGAGGAGCGGTTGGTCCCGCGAACCGACGACCCGCGCCAATCTCCCCCCTGTCGTCATCCCGGACAGACGCACGCCAGTGCGGCTGATCCGGGACCCACCCGCCGCTCCATGCCTCTCGCACCTTCTTCATTCGGCGGCCTCCGCAGCGGCGCGTGGCGGATTCGGGAGCGCGCCGAATTGCGGTTCGGCGACGGTGCCGGGGGCGTCGGCCGCCACTTTCTCGATCCGGATGCGGAGATCATACCAGGCCGCCTGCCCCGTCACCGGGTCGGCGTTGGCGTAGCGGTAGCCGCCGCGGTCAGGCAGCAGCTCGGCGATCAGGTGGTTCAGCAGAAAGCCCTTGGTGCCCTCCGGCGCGTCGGCCGACAGGTTCCAGGCGCCCCGGCGTTTGCCGATGGCGTTCCAGGTCCACACCGTGTCCGGATTCACCCCTTCCATCAGCTTGACCTGCGCCTTGATGCGGCCGTGGTGCGAGGTCACCGCCACCCAGTCGTCGTCGGCGATGCCGAGCGTCCGGGCGCGCTCCCGGCTCATGTACAGCTTGTTGAGGCCGTGGATCTGCCTGAGCCAGGCGTTCATTGAGCCCCAGGAATGGTACATCGCGGCCGGCCGCTGGGTGATGGCGTGCATCGGGTACCCTTCCTCGGCCACCGCGTCGCCTTCGAATGGCGGGTACCAGAACGGCAGCGGGTCGAAATAGCGGGCCACCCGGTCGCGGTGTTCGGCCGGCGGCTGCACCGCGCCGTGGCCCAGCGCCGACAGCCGGAATCGCTGCAGCGGCTCGGAGTAGAGCTGCAGGACGATCGGCTCGGCCTTGCCGATCAGGCCGAGGCTGACCGCGGTTTCCAGATACGCCTTGTTGGCGTGCTTGAAGTAGCGCTCCTCGGGAGCGAACTGGTGGCGCCAGAAGCACTGGTTCTCGACGTAGCGGGCCAGTTGGTCGGGGTTCGGCTCACCCTTGCCGCCCTTGCTGCCATCGGCTCCGCGCCAGCCGGCGAGCGGCCCGATGCCGGGAGAGCGCTCGTGGTTGGCGAGATAGTCGGGGTAGCCGCCGGGGTAGCGCGGCGCGCCGTCCGGATGCACCAGCCCTGGCAGGCCGATCCGCACCCCGAGGTCGATCAGCACGTCCTGGAACGGCCTGACGTCGCGGTCCGGCGGCACGATTGGCTGGCGGATCGCATCGGCCGCCCCGTCGGCGTCGCAAATCGGCCGGTCGAGCAGCGAGATGCAGTCCCAGCGCTCGAGGTAGGTGGTGTCCGGCAGCACCAGGTCGGCGTAGGCGATGGTCTCGGACGCGTAGGCGTCGGCGTAGATGATCTTCGGGATCCGGTATTCGCCGGTGGCGGGGTCGGTGTCGGTGAGCATCGCCATGGTGCCGGCGGTGTTCATCGACGAGTTCCAGCCCATGTTCGCCATGTACATGAACAGCAGGTCGACCGGGTACGGGTCGCCGGCCCAGGCGTTGCGGATCACCATGTGCATCAGGCCGTGGGCGGCGACCGGTGCCTCCCAGGAATACGCCTTGTCGATCCGCCGCGGGCTGCCGTCGGCCTCGACCAGGAGGTCCTCGGGCCCCATCGGGAAACCGAGCGGCGGGCCGGCGAGCGGGGTGTTCGGCGCGACCTGGCCCGCTTTGCCGGCCGGCCGCACCGGCGGCGGCACCGGGCGCGGGAAGGGCGGCTTGTAGCGGAATCCGCCGGGGGCGTCGATCGAGCCGATCAGCACCTGCAGCAGATGCAGGGCCCGGCAGGTGTGGAAGCCGTTGGAGTGGGCCGAGATGCCGCGCATGGCGTGCATGGCGACCGGGCGGCCGACCATGCGCTCGTGCCGGCGCCCGGCCCAGTCGGTCCAGGGCTGCTCGATCACCACTTCCTGCTCGAAGGCGGCGTGGGCGATCTCGGCGGCGAGCCGGCGGATGGTGTCGGCGCTCACCCCGCAGCGCTCGGCGACGGCGTCGGGGGCGTACTGGTCGTCGACGTAGCGGTCGTGCAGGAGCTGGAACGACGGCACCGCGGTGCGGCCATCGGGCAGGGTGTGCCGGCCGACCAGGGCCGGCGCCACGTCGGCCAGCATGGCGTTGGCCAGCGCCCCGCCCTTGCGGTCGAAGCACAGCGGGTTGCCGTCGGCGTCGCGGGCGAACAGGCCGTCGTCGGCGTCGCCGGGCGCCTGGATCACCAACCAAGGGGCGTTGGTGTAGCGCACCAGGTAGTCGAGGTCGACGCGACGGGCTTTGAGCAACTCGTGGACGATGGCCAGCACCAGCAGGCCGTCGGTGCCCGGGCGGATGCCGATCCATTCGTCGGCGATCGCCGAGTAGCCGGTGCGCACCGGGTTCACCGACACGAACTTGGCGCCGCGGCCCTTCAGCTTGCCGAGGCCGATCTTGATCGGGTTGGAATCGTGGTCCTCGGCGACCCCGAACATCACGAAGTAGCGGGCATGCTCCCAGTCCGGCTCGCCAAACTCCCAGAACGAGCCGCCGATGGTGTAAAGGCCGGCCGCCGCCATGTTCACCGAACAGAAGCCGCCGTGGGCGGCGTGGTTCGGGGTGCCGAACTGGCTGGCCCACCAGCCGGTCAGGGACTGCGACTGGTCGCGGCCGGTGAAGAACGCCAGCTTGCGCGGGTCGCGGCCGCGGATCTCGCCGAGCCAGCCGGCGGCGACGCTGAGCGCCTCCTCCCACTCGATCTCCTGGAACTCCCCGGAGCCGCGCGGCCCGACCCGCTTCAGCGGCTTGGTCAGGCGTGCCGGCGAGTAGTGGGTCATGATGCCCGCTGAACCCTTGGCGCACAGCACGCCCTTGTTCACCGGGTGGTTGCGGTTGCCCTCGATGTAGCGGATCCGGCCGTCCTTGAGATGGACTTTGATCCCGCAGCGGCACGCGCACATGTAGCAGGTGGTGTACTTCACCGCGTCGGAGACCGCCGGCGAGGTGTCGACCACCTCGCGCACGGTCTCGAAAGGATTGGGGATCATTCGGTCGGACTCCAGGATGCGAGAGCGGAGGGTGCAAGCTGGTACACGGCCGGTCAAGTCGTGGGGCGCGGGCGGTTGGCGGGACTCGCTGTCGCGCATGCCGTATCGTCGGTGAACGACCAGCGCCCGTCGGCGCATCGCCGGTCGCGCAGGGAGGAGAACTCATGAAACTGGTGATGGCGATCATCAAGCCGTTCCGCCTTGACGACGTGCGCACCGCGCTGACCGAAGTCGGGGTGGAGGGACTGACAGTGTCCGAGGCGAAGGGCTACGGCCGGCAACGCGGCCAGACCGAGATCTACCGAGGCGCCGAGTACAGCGTCGAGTTCGTGCCCAAGGTCCGGCTCGAGATGGTGGTCGACGATGAACTCGCGCCCAAGGTGGTCGAGACCATCGCCCATGCGGCCCACACCGGCCGCATCGGCGACGGCAAGATCTTCGTCATGGACGTGCTCGAGGCGGTGCGGATCCGCACCGGCGAAACCGGGACGGCGGCGCTCTGAGTCGGCATCGGATGCCTTGGCCGCCTCGAGATGGCGGCTTAGGCTGGTCACCCGACGCGGCGCTGGATTGTGCCCGCGACCGCTTGCCGGGTGCGACGCCCGGCCCACCAAGAGCCTCCGCCGGGCGCAACGCCCGGTAGGACCGAAAGGAGACACTCCATGTCCGCTCATCAGATGCCGGACCCTGCCGTCGACTTCCCGCGAGAGCCGATCACCGGTCCGGTGGCCTGGAGCGGCCCTGACCTCACCGCCGACCGCGGCTGGGTCCAGGCCCTCGAGGCGACCGAGATCGCCGAGATCGACGCGGCGTTCCGAGCCGCCAAGGACCACGGCGTGGCGTGGTCGTCGGTCACCAGAACCGACTTCCCGCTGCCGGGCCTGCGGACAAAGGTCGCCGGCCTGCTGGACCAGCTCGAGAATGGCCGCGGGGTGGCGCTGCTGCGCGGCTTCCCGGTCGCCGACTACGACG
>CAYNFA010000278.1:0-5811 GCA_964396345.1 uncultured Thalassobaculum sp. | reverse complement strand
CCTCCATGCTTCGGTTCAGGATCGTCCCGACCGCGACCCGCTACCGATCGGCAGGCCCGGCTACGGCCGGTGCCGGAACCGTCTCGGCGCGCGCCACCAGACGCTGCGACGCCAGCACCCCACCGACCAGAAGCAAACCGGTGAGATCGGTGTAGAAGCCGGGTTTGATCAGCACGATCGCGGCAGCGATCAGCATGATCCGCTCCCACCACAGTGTCTCGCGGATCAGGAAGCCGTGCAGGCCGGCGGCGAGACAGATCACCCCGATCGTGGCGGTGATCGCGGTCCCCAGGATCTCATGCCAGGGCCCGATGAACAGCAGCGACGGTCCGAACACGAACATGAACGGCACGATGTACCCGGTGGCCCCGAGTTTGACCGCCGCCCAACCGGTGCCCCAGAGGTCACCGCCGGAGATGCCCTTGGCGGCGAACACCGCGAGCGCCACCGGCGGGGTGATGACCGAGAGGCATGAGTAGTAGAAGACGAACAGATGCGCGGCCTCGACCGTGACTCCGAGCTTGACGACCGCCGGCACCAGCAGGGCCACCTGGATGATGTAGGCGGGGGTGGTGGGCAGGCCCATGCCGAGGATGATCCCGGCCAGCGCGGTCAACATCAGCGCCGGAATCAGGCTCTCCTGCGACAGGTCGACCACCACCGCCGTGAACTCGATGGCCAGGCCGGACAGCAGGATGACGCCGATGACGATGCCGGCGGTGGCGCAGGCGGTGGCGATCGTCAGGGTGTCGCGAGCGGCCTGAACCAGCGCCGCGAGCAGCACCGCCGGCCGCACGTAGCCGCGTGTGCTCTTGCGCAGCGCCGCCACCGGGAACACCGAGAAAATGCCGCACATCGCAGCATAGGGCGCCGAATATCCCGACAGCAGCACGCCCGTGATGACCAGCAGCGGAATGAACTGGTGCCCGCGTTCGCGCAGCACCTCGCCGGCTTTCGGCAGATCGGGCTTCGGCAGGCCCCGCATGCCGGTGCGGCGCGCCTCGAAGTGCACCGCCGCGTACACCGCCACGTAGAACAACGCCGCGGGAATCAGGGCGTAGGCAGCGACCGTCAGGTAGCTGACGCCGAGATACTCGGCCATAACGAAGGCGGCCGCGCCCATGATCGGCGGCATCACCTGGCCGCCGGTCGAGGCCACCGCCTCGACGGCGCCGGCGAAGGCCGGGCGGTAGCCGATCCGCTTCATCAGTGGGATCGTGAACACGCCGGTGGTCATGACGTTGGAGACCGCGCTGCCCGAGATCGTCCCAAACAGGCCCGAGGTGATGACCGCCACCTTGGCCGGTCCACCCGGCTTGCCGCCGGCCAGAGCCAGCGCGACGTCGATGAACAGCTTGCCGGTGCCGGTCTTCTCGACGAACGCCCCGAAGGTGATGAACAGCACGACATAGGTGGCCGACACGCTGATCGGGATCCCGAAGATGCCATCCATCGTCAGATAGACCTGGTCCAGCATCATCTGCGGGTCCAGCGAGGTGAACAGCAGCGCGTAGGCAATGAAAGCCATCGCCGTCAGCGACAGCGCGTTCCCCAGTACCCGCCGTGTCGCCTCCAGCACCAGCGCGACCAGGGTGATCCCGAAAACCCAGTCGGTCGGCCGCAAGTCGTCGACCGTCGCGAACCGGGTCTGGACATACTCGTACTCAATGAACAGGTAGCCGATGGAGGCGAGCGAGAGCGCGATCAGGATCCAGTCGACGGGCGACGGCGGTGCGTCGCGTGTCACCCGGAACCCCGTATAGATCAGAAAGCTGAGAACCAGCGCGAAGCCGAGATGGACGCCCCGGAAGATCAACGCTTCGGGCACGCCGACGAAGGCGACATAGAGGTGGTAGAGGATGAAGACGGCACCGATCACCGTCACCAGCAAGCTGGTCGTGCGTGCGTAGGTCATGTGGACGCCCTGCAGGCCCTTCCGGCGCCACCACGCTCGGGTGGCGCCGGATCAGGGAGGTTGCGGGAAACCCGGATCAGAGCGCGCCCTGTTCCTTGAAATACTTCGCCGCGCCTGGGTGGAACGGCACCGGCGACGGCGCGCCGAAGGTCTTCACGGTGGCGCCCTTGAAGGCCGCGTTGACGGAGACGAGGTCGGGAATCGCGTCGGTCATCGCCTTCGCCATCTGGTAGACGACGTCGTCCGGCAGCTTGCAACTGATGATGACGTGAGCCGGGAACTGGACGGTGAGGTTGTCCTCGGTCATGCCGGGATAGGTCCCCTTCGGCATGACGTAGCGCTCGAAACCGGAATTCACCCCCTTCAGCTTTGCGAGCATGTCATCCGGGATGTCCAGCATCTTGATCGGCCGCGAGTTCGCCATGTCCATGATGGCGCCGGAGCCGACCGTGGTGATGATCAGGGACGCCTCGATCTGGCCGTCCTTGAACATGTTGGCCTGGTCGGCGATCGAGACGAAGTTCATCTTGCCGGCACCGCCGAAGCCGACGCCGGCGATGTCCATCAGCATCTCGGCGACAACCGCGGTGGTGTTGCCGCGTGGCAGCGTTCCGACGCTCTTGCCCTTGAGGTCGGCGATGCTCTGGATGCCCATGTCGCCGCGGACGGTGATCTGCTGGACCTGCGGGTAGAGCGAGGCGAGATGGCAGACGTTCTTGTACGGCGCGGTGATGCCCTGGCCCTTGCCGGCCAGCGCGTCGACCGTCGAGATCATGTTGCCCATGCCGATCTCGGCCTTGCCCTCCTCGATCGCCTTCATGTTGATCAGTCCAGCGCCGGGCCGGTTCTCGATCGACATTCCCGGGATCGCCCGCTGCCACACCGAGGTCAGCGCGCCGCTGATCGGGATCCACGATCCGCCGGTGGGACCGGTGAAGTAGGTGAGCTTGGTCTGGGCAACCGCGGGCACCGCGGACAACATCCCGGCCGCGACCAGGGCGACCGACAAAACGCGACTATAGCGGGCGTGCATGGATGGTTCTCCTCCCAGGAGCGTCGGGCCTGGCTTGGGTGCCGGCTCTTGAATTCATCATACTGGAGAGTCTCCTCCGAATACGCAATCGAGCGCGGATCGCATCCATCCGCCCCCGATGGACGCCAGCGCCGCGCTGGCGGATACTGCGGCAATCTTCCCGCGAGCCGCGACAATGCCTACCGCCGAGTTTCCTCCCGACGGGCCGCCGAGCGGCCGGCTCGCCCGCTACCGCGCGGGCTGGGACCAGTTGTCCGCGAACGTCCGCGGCTCGATCTGGATGGTCCTGAGTTCGCTGGTGTTCGCGGTCATGGCCACCTGCATCAAGCTGCTCGGCCAGGACCTGCCGGTCATCGAGATCCTGTTCTTCCGACAGATGTTCGTGATCCTCGTGGTGCTGCCAGCCATCGCGCGGGGGTTTCCAGCGGTGCTGGTGACCAGCCGGTGGCCGGTTCACCTCACCCGGGCGCTGCTGGCCTTCGTCGCCATGACCGCCGGCTTCACGGCCCTGGTGCACCTGCCGCTCGCGGAGGCGACCGCCATCAGTTTCGCGAGGACGCTGTTCACCACCATTCTGGCCGTGATCTTCCTGCACGAGGTGGTGGGCTGGCGGCGCTGGACGGCGACCCTGGTCGGCTTCCTCGGGGTGGTGGTAGTCGCCCGGCCATCGCCCGAGCATTTCAACGAGTACGCTCTGCTGGCGCTGCTCTCGGCGTGCTTCGTGGCGGCGCTGCAGATCGCGTTGCGTTCACTGGCCCAGACCGAGCGGCCGGTCACCATCATGACTTACCAGAACGTCTGCCTGAGCGTGCTGCTGGCGGGTCCGGCAGCCTACCTCTGGGTGACGCCGACCTGGGAGCAGATTGGATTCCTCGCGGCAATCGGCGTCCTCATGTCGGTCGTCCAGTGGACCATGATCAAGGCCTACGGCATCGGCGAGGCCTCAGCCATCGCGCCGATGGAGTACGGCCGCCTTCTGTTCGCCACGGTCGCCGGCATCTGGGTCTTCGCCGAGGTGCCGACGGTGTACACCCTGATCGGCGCGACGCTGATCATCGCCAGCACGCTCTACACGGTCCACCGCAACAGCATCCGACAGGCCCCGGCTGCTCCGAAGGGGGCGGAGTGACCGGCGTGGTGATCGGGCGCAATCGGCCTCGAATCCGGCCCTAGCCGCGCGCCCGATCTCCGCATATTTTCGCCCCGTCGCGACGGCAAACGGAGAAGGCGGTGGAAGCAGGCACGACCGGGCAGGGCGTTCTGGAACGGGCGGGACGGTGGGTCGAAAGCCCGTCGATGCAATGGTTCATCACGGCCCTGATCGTGATCAACGCGGTCATCCTGGGGCTCGAGACGTCGCCGACGGTGATGGGGGCGATCGGCCCCGCCCTCCATCTGATCGATCAGGTCATCCTGGCAGTGTTCGTGGTCGAACTGGCGCTGCGGATCGCCTACCGCCGGCTGACGTTCTTCCGCGACGGGTGGAGCTTGTTCGACTTCGCGGTCGTTGCCATCGCGCTGGCCCCGACCACGCCCGGCCTGTCGGTGCTGCGCGCCCTGCGCGTGCTGAGGGTGCTGCGTCTGATCACGGTCATGCCGCGCCTCAAGATGGTGGTCCAGGCCCTGCTGTCGTCGCTTCCCGGACTCGGCGCCATCGCGATGCTGCAGGGACTGATCTTCTACGTCGCCGCCGTCGTTGCCACCAAGCTGTTCGGGCAGTCCTTCCCTGACTGGTTCGGCACCATCGGACACTCGCTCTACACGCTGTTCCAGATCATGACGCTGGAGAGCTGGTCGATGGGCATCGTGCGACCGGTGATGGAGGCCTATACCTACGCCTGGGCGTTCTTCGTGCCCTTCATTCTGGTAGCCACCTTCACCATGCTGAACCTGTTCATCGCGGTGATCGTCAGCGCCATGCAGGCGATGCAGCATCAGGAGACCGAAGCGGTCACCAAGGAGATCCGCGCGGCCACCCACGATGAAACCGAGACCGTGGTGGCGGAGCTTCGCCAGTTGCGGACCGAGTTGGCGGCGCTGCGGACGGTGGTCGAGACCGGCCGCCCGACCGGCTGATCAGTCCCGCAGCAGGTCACGCAGGGCGCCGCGATCGGCCTTGCCGGTCCCGCCGACCGGAAGCGCCGGGACCACGAGGATGCGGGTCGGCACCTTGTAGCGCTCCAGACGCTCTCCCAGCCAGCCGCGAAGCGCGTCCGGGTCGACGGCAGCGCCCGGTCGGACAACCACCGCGGCGGCGACGCCCTCGCCCGTTACCGGCTCCGGAAACCCGGCCACCAGGGTGGCCAAGACCGAGGGGTGGGCGGCCAGCGCGTCCTCGACCTCGCGAGGAGCGACCTTCAGGCCACCGCGGTTGATCATGTCGGAGGCGCGTCCGATCAGCCGCAGTCGGCCAACGGAATCGGGCGCCACCAGGTCGCCGGTCCGGAAGAAACCGTCGCTGTCGAACGCCGCCGCCGTCCGGTCGGGATCGTCGAGGTAGCCGGCCATTCCCCAGGGCGAGTTGATTCGCAGTTCGCCGTCCTCGGCCACCCGGACCGAGATGCCGTCGGCCGGGCAGCCGAGCGTGCCGGCAGCAAGGTCCATGTCCCCAGGGTCAACGAAGAAGTCACAGGTCCCGGTCTCGGTCAGCCCGTAGATGTCCCCGATCGACGCCGAGGGCCAGTCCTGTCGGAGCTGCTGCACCAGCACCGTCGACAGCGCTTCGCCGCCGGCGAGCACGGCACCGGAAAAGGGCGGCAATCCGGCGCCGAGCAGGCCGCGCAGCAGAGTCGGCACCGCCGGCAGGCAATCGACGCCCCCCGTCGACAGACGCTCGGCCACCGCGTCCGTTTCCACGACAGCT
>CAYNFA010000277.1:0-5811 GCA_964396345.1 uncultured Thalassobaculum sp. | reverse complement strand
CCCGAGGGCGTCGGCGAAGCGCACCAGCAGGCCCATGGCGAATCGCCCGGCCTCGCCGTGGGCGCCGCCGAGCAGCGCGCGGTCGGCGTCGTCCAGCGTCACGGTCACGACGCGTCCTCCGCGAACGGGTTCCAGCCGTCGCGATCCTCGATCTCCAACACCCAGAGGTCGGGATCGACGCGACGCTCGCGCTCGATGTAGGCGTCGGCATCGGCCTCCGGGACCGGCTCGTCGCCGGTCGCCGGCCGCCACAGGGTCACGTCGCGCTGGTAGTCCCGCCGCGGCGCCAGCACGGTGCAGCCGATGCCCGACCCGAGGTTCTGCTTGATGTAGATCGCCCCGGCGTCGACGTCGCCACGGCGCGCCACGGTCGCCGGGATGCCGCGCATCGAGGCCCGCCGGATCGCCGACTGGACGATCACCTGGCTCTTCAGGCGTGCTTCGGTCATGACCCTCTCAGCGTGCGGTTTCCGGTGCCCGCGCGCCCCTTCGACGCTGGGAACACGCGGCGGATTAGCCTAGATTAACTTTCAAACCGCCGATACGGCGGACATGGGAGCTTCGCAACGGGGATCGACATGACCAAGCGGTTTCTGGGTGCCGCACTGGCGCTGACGCTTTTCGCGACCACCGGCATCGTCTCGGCCGCCGAGATACAGCCGGCGGTGGTGTTCGACATGGGCGGCAAGTTCGACAAGAGCTTCAACGAGGGCGTCTACAACGGCGTCGAGAGGTTCAAGGACGAGACCGGCATCACGTACCGGGAGTTCGAGGTCACCAACGAGACCCAGCGCGAGCAGGCGATGGCGCGAATGGCCAGCCGCGGCGCCGACCCGGTGCTCGGGGTCGGCTTCGCGCAGGCCCCGGCGGTCGAGAAGGTCGCCAAGGACAACCCGAAGATCCGCTTCGCCATCATCGACGCGGTGGTCGACCTGCCGAACGTCCGCTCGGTGGTCTTCAAGGAGCACGAGGGTTCGTTCCTGGTCGGCGTCCTGGCCGCAATGGCGTCGAAGTCCGGCAAGGTCGGCTTCGTCGGCGGCATGGACATCCCGCTGATCCGCCGGTTCGCCTGCGGCTACGTCCAGGGCGTCAAGCACGCCAACGCCGACGCCCAGGTGTTCCAGAACATGACCGGGACCACCCCGTCCGCCTGGAACGACCCGACCAAGGGCACCGAACTGGCGCGCAGCCAGTTCGACCGCGGCGCCGACGTGATCTACGCCGCCGCCGGCGGCACCGGCATCGGGGTCTATCAGGCCGCCGCCGACAGCAAGAAACTCGCCATCGGCGTCGACAGCAACCAGAACCACCTGCACCCCGGCACCATGCTCACCTCGATGCTCAAGCGCGTCGACGTCGCCGCCTATCGGGCGTTCATGGACGCCAGGGACAACAAGTTCACCAGCGGCGTGCAGGTCCTCGGACTCGCCGAGGGCGGCATCGACTGGGCGCTGGACGAGCACAACAAGGCGCTGATCACCGACGCCATGAAGGCGGCGGTCGAGAAGGCCAAGGCCGGCATCATCGACGGCTCGATCAAGGTCCACGACTACATGTCCGACGGCTCCTGCCCGGGCTGACGCGCACGGAAGCACGCCATGACCGATGCCACCGGGGCCGACACCGCGGGGGACACCCGCGCGAAAACGGCTCCGGGGGACACCCGCGCGAAAACGGCTCCGGCGGCGTCTGCCCTCGTGGGTGACGTTCCCGCCATCGAACTGATCGGCATCGAGAAACGCTTCGGGACGGTGCTGGCGAACCACGACGTGTCGCTGCGCGTCGCCGCCGGCACCATCCACGGCATCGTCGGCGAGAACGGCGCCGGCAAATCCACGCTGATGAGCATCCTGTACGGCTTCTACGAGGCCGACGCCGGTGAGATCCGCATCGACGGCAGGACGGTGGCGATCCGCAGCGCCACCGAGGCCATCGCCGCCGGCATCGGCATGGTTCACCAGCACTTCATGCTGGTGCCGACTTTCACGGTGCTGGAGAACGTCATGCTGGGCGCCGAGGGTTCGGCGTTGCTGGCCGGCGGCCGGGTCAGGGCGCGGGCGGAACTGGACCGGCTGGCGCGCGAGTACGGCCTGGACGTTGACCCCGACGCGCTGGTCGGGGCGCTGCCGGTCGGCCTGCAGCAGCGGGTCGAGGTCCTGAAGGCGCTGTACCGGGGTGCCCGCATCCTGATCCTCGACGAGCCGACCGGCGTGCTGACCGCGCAGGAGACCGACCGGCTGTTCGAGATCCTGCGCGCCCTCAGGGGTGAAGGCGTCACCGTCATCCTGATCACCCACAAGCTGGGCGAGATCCTGGCGGTGACCGACAGCGTCTCCGTGATGCGACGCGGCGAAATGGTGGCGCACCGCCCGACCGCCGTGACCAGCCGTGAGGAGCTGGCCGAGCTGATGGTCGGGCGCACGGTGCTGTTCCGGGTCGACAAGGCCCCGGCCACCCCGGGCGCCGCAGTGCTGACGGTCGACGGGCTGCGGGTTGTCGGTTCCGACGGCGTGCCGCGGGTCGACGGCATCGGCTTCACGGTCGCCGCCGGCGAGATCGTCGGCCTGGCGGGGGTTTCCGGAAACGGCCAGAGCGAACTGCTGGAGGCGCTGGCCGGCATCCGGCCGATCGCCGCCGGCCGCATCCGGATCGGCGCGCTTGAGATCACGCCGGAACGCCCCGCCGACCCACGGACGGTACGCGCCGCCGGCGTCGGTCACGTGCCGGAAGACCGCCAGCGCATGGGCATGGTGCTGCCGTTCGAGGCCGCCGAGAGCGCCATACTCGGCCATCACGACAGCCCGGCCTATGGCGGGCGCTGGCTGATGGATTACGGCGCCGTCGCCGCCGACTGCGCCGCCAAGATGCGGGCGTTCGACGTGCGCCCGGCCGACCCGCATTTGCGCGGCGCGCTGTTCTCCGGCGGCAACCAGCAGAAGCTGGTGCTGGCCCGCGAACTGGCCGGCGCGCCGAGGCTGCTGCTGGTCGGCCAGCCGACACGGGGGGTCGACATCGGCGCCATCGAATTCATCCACCGCCAGCTGGTGGCCATGCGCGACGCCGGCGCGGCCATCCTGCTGGTGTCGGTCGAGCTCGACGAGATCATGAGCCTGGCCGACCGCATCCTGGTGATCTGCAGCGGCCGGCTGGTCGGCGGGCTGCCGGCGGCCGAGGCCGATGCGCGCACGCTCGGCCTGATGATGGCGAACGTGCCGCTCGAGGAGATCCGCGCATGACCGCCCTGCCCCCCCCGGAACGCTTCGAGGAGCGCCGGCAGGCCGAGCCGTCGCGTCCCGACGACGTCCGGAACCCGTTCGAGCGCGACAAGGGCCGGGTGATCCACTCCGCCGCGTTCCGCCGCCTGCAGGGCAAGACTCAGGTGATGGGCACCAGCGAGGGCGACTTCCACCGCACCCGGCTGACCCACTCGATCGAGGTCGGCCAGATCGGCGAGGGCGTGCTGCTGAAGTTGTCGCGCACCATCGCCGACCCGGAGGCCCGGGCCTGGCTGCCCGATCGCTCGCTGGTGCTGGCGACCTGCCACG
Organism: uncultured Thalassobaculum sp.; assembly: GCA_964396345.1. GTDB lineage: Bacteria > Pseudomonadota > Alphaproteobacteria > Thalassobaculales > Thalassobaculaceae > Thalassobaculum_A. Next base: position 2,266 of record CAYNFA010000277.1, on the reverse strand, counting down.
CCCACGATCTCGGCCATCCGCCCTACGGCCACGACGGCGAGGTGGCGATCCACGCCAAGATGACCGACGACGACGGCTTCGAGGGCAACGGCCAGACCCTCCGGGTGCTCACCCGCCTGGAGAAATACCGGGCGCGCGGGGTCGGCCTGAACCCGACCCGCAGGCTGCTGCTGGCGGTGCTGAAGTACCCGGTGCCGTACTCGCTGGCCCGCCCCCATGTGCCGGCGGGAAGCGAACGGCCGCCGAAGTGCTACATGGACACCGAGCGCGACACCGTCGACTGGATCCTGGCGCCGTTCTCGGCCGCCGACCGCGACGCCTTCACCGCGCTGGACGATGCCGGCCGCGCCCGCTTCAAATCGTTCGACTGCTCGATCATGGACTGCGCCGACGACATCGCCTACGCGGTCCACGACCTGGAGGACGCGATCGGCCGGCGCATGGTGATGCGCGAGCAGTTCGAGGCCGCGATCGCCGCCGCCGGCCTGGCCCTCGATTTCGACGCCCTGGTCCGGCTCGGCCTGTCGCTGGACCGCGAGACGCTGCCGGCCCAGCTGTTCTCCACCGCCAGCCACGACCGCAAGCAGGCGATCTCGGCGCTGGTCAATTTCTTCGTGACCCACGTGGCGCTGGTCGAGGTCCCGGATCTGACGCACCCGTTGCTGCGCTGGAACGCCGCGCTGCCGCCCGAGGCGCGGGCGCTGTGCGAATTCCTGATGGAGTTCACCCAGCGCAACGTGGTCCGAACCGCCGAGGTGGTGCAATTGCGGCGCAAGGGCCGCCGGCTGATCGCGGCCATGTTCGACGAATTTCTCACCGCCCCCGAGGAGCTGATCCCCCGGTCGTTCTGGGAAGGGCTCGACCCGGGCGACAGCGTGCGCCGGCGGATCTGCGACTACGTCGCCGGCATGACCGACGCCTACGCCGAACGGGTCTGGCGCCGCCTGTTCGAGCCGGGGTACGGCAACAGCACCGATGAACTCTGAGCGCGCGGATCTCTGCGGCGGTCGGAGCCGCGGGTGGGTCCCGGATCGGCCGCGACAGGGCGCGGCCGTCCGGGATGACGGCTTTGGAAGGCGGACCGGCCGTTCATCGCCCGTCCACGCCCCGCTTTCCCGTCGTCATCCCGGACCGGACCGCCCCCGGCGGGACGAAGCCGGGACCCACGGGGCGACGGGGGTTCCCCTCGCAGGGCGCCGACCGTGAAGAACGACCTGCCGCGCTGGATCGACGTCGGGGTGATCCCGGCGGTCAACATCCTGCTGGCCTTCCTGGTGGCCGGCGTGGTGGTGGTTCTCGCTGGCGAGAGCCCGCTGGAGGCGCTGGAGGTGCTGGTCAACGGCGCCTTCGGCTACGAAGAGGCGATCGGCTACACGCTGTACTACGCCACCAACCTGGTGTTCACCGGGCTCGCGGTGGCGGTCGCGTTCCACGCCGGGCTGTTCAACATCGGCGCCGAGGGCCAGGCCTATCTGGGCGGGCTCGGGGTCGGGCTGGCGGCCCTCGGCCTAGACGGGGTGCTGCCGGGCTGGGCGGTGATTCCGGTGGCAGTGGCCGCCTCCGGGTTGTTCGGCGCGGCCTGGGCGTTCCTGCCGGGCTGGCTGCAGGCGCACCGCGGCAGCCACGTCGTCATCACCACCATCATGTTCAACTTCCTGGCCTCGGCGCTGATGGTGCACCTGATGGTCAACGTGCTGATCCAGCCGGGCCAGATGTCCCCGGAGAGCCGGGAGTTCGCGTCGAACGCCTGGCTGCCGTTCGCCCACGAGGCGCTGGCCGCCGTCGGAATCGTGGTGGCGCGGTCGCCGCTCAACCTGTCGATCCTGCTGGCGGCCGCGGCCTGCGTGTTCGTCTGGGTGCTGATCAACCGCACCCGCTGGGGCTACGCGATCCGGACCGTCGGCGCCAACGAGGCGGCGGCGGTCTACGCCGGCATCGACCCCCGCAAGGTGATCGTCGCCACCATGTGCGTGTCGGGCGCGCTCGCCGGCTTCGTCGGGGTCAACGAGCTGCTGGGGGTGCACCACCGGCTGCTGCTGAACTTCACCGCCGGCTACGGCTTCACCGGCATCGCGGTAGCCCTGATGGGACGCGGCCACCCGGTCGGCATCGTGCTGGCCAGCCTGCTGTTCGGCGCGCTCTACCAGGGCGGCACCGAGCTGGACTTCGAGTTCGACAGCATCACCCGCGACCTGGTGGTGGTGATCCAGGGCCTGGTGATCCTGTTCTCGGGCGCGCTCGCGTTCATGCTGCACCCGCTGGCGCT
>CAYNFA010000276.1:0-5852 GCA_964396345.1 uncultured Thalassobaculum sp. | reverse complement strand
GGCCGTGGTCACCAGCACTTGCACCTTCTTGCCGACCGGGACGACCATGCGGTTATCCACGTCCAGCAATCTCAGTTGGCCTTCCTTCAACTCGGATTCCGGCACCAGATTGCTGTCGAAGACGATTTCCTCGTCCGGGTACTCGTAGCTCCAGTACCACTGGTGCGCCTGGACCTTGACGGTCATGTCCGGCTCGATCGCGCGATCGGCGAAATACAGCAGCTGGAACGACGGGATGGCAATCACCACCAGGATGACCACCGGGATCGCCGTCCAGGCAACTTCGAGGAGGGTGTTGTGCGACGTCTTCGACGGAACCGGGTTGCGGCTCTCGCGGAAGCGCACGCAGACGTACACCAGCAGCGCCAGCACGAAAATCGTGATCAGCGTGATGATGATCAGCAGCAGGTCATGGAGCCAGGCGAGCTTTTCCTGGGTCGGCGTCGCGGCATCCTGCATGCCGAGCTGCCAATCCCTGGGGCGATCCGCCCAAGCCATGCTCGCCGTGACGACGAGACCCGTCGCCGCCCACCCGATGCGCCGTGACCAAGTCATGGCTGTTCCGAGGATCCGATCCATCAGTCGGTCGTTCCCGTTGTCGTTGCTCTCGCCGCGCCCCCGCGGCGGGCTTGGTTATGACACCATCGTCCGACCTGTGCAACGCGGGGCGGCCGGTCACAAAGCAAGCTAGAACGCTGATAAACCCCCGGCAAGCAGCCCTCACGCGGCATTCGGTCGCGCTTGGCGCCATATCGCCGGGGGCTCGACGCAGACGCCCGGTCGACTTCCGCCGTTGTCATGCCTATGTCAGTGTCTCGATCCCCGACCAGGAGCCTTGCCGTGACCGACCGCGCCATCACCGACGAGTTGTTCTTCACCCGCGCCGGCCTCGATCCCATCCGCACGCAGGGGATCGTCGACGACGCTCTGGGAGGCGCCGATGACGGGGAGTTGTACCTCGAGTACCGGCAGAGCGAGAGCTTGGCGTTCGACGACGGCCGGCTGAAGACCGCGTCATTCAACACCGCGCAGGGCTTCGGCCTGCGCGCCGTCGCCGGCGAGGCGCGCGGCTTCGCCCACGCTTCCGAACTGTCCGAAGATGCCATCCGCCGCGCCGCCAGCACCGTCAAGGCGGTGCACGCCGGGCGCTCCGGGACGATGGCGGAGGGGCCGGTCGGGACGAACCGGCAGCTCTATTCCGACGCCAATCCGCTGCAGGGCGTCAGCACCGAGGCCAAGATCAAGGTGTTGACCGAGATCGACGCCTACGCCCGCGCCAAGGACCCGCGGGTCCGCCAGGTGTCGGCGTCGCTCACCGGGTCCTGGCAGGCGATCCAGGTGCTGCGGGCCGGCGGGCTGCGCGTCGGCGACGTGCGGCCGCTGGTGCGGCTCAACGTCTCGGTCGTGGTCGGCGACGGCGACCGCATGGAGAGCGGCTCCTATGGCTGCGGCGGACGGCTGATGTTCGACCGCTTCGTCGATCCCGAGACGTGGCGCCACGCCGTCGACGAGGCGCTGCGGGTCGCCCTGGTCAACCTCGACGCGGTGCCCGCCCCAGCCGGGGAGATGGAAGTGGTGCTCGGTCCCGGCTGGCCCGGCGTGATGCTGCACGAGGCCGTCGGGCACGGCCTCGAGGGCGATTTCAACCGCAAGCAGACCTCCACCTTCAGCGGCATGATCGGTCAGCGCGTCGCCTCCCCGGGCGTGACCGTGATCGACGACGGCACCCTGCCGGACCGCCGCGGCTCGCTCACCGTCGACGACGAGGGCACACCGACGTCGCGCACCGTGCTGATCGAGGACGGCATACTGGTCGGCTACATGCAGGATCGCCAGAACGCCCGGCTGATGGGCATGACCCCGACCGGCAACGGCCGCCGGGAGAGCTACGCCCACCACCCGATGCCGCGCATGACCAACACGTTCATGGCCTCGGGTGACAGCGATCCCGAGGAGATCCTGCGATCGGTGAAGAAGGGCCTCTACGCCGTCAACTTCGCCGGCGGCCAGGTCGACATCACGTCCGGCAAGTTCGTGTTCTCGATGAACGAGGCTTATCTGGTCGAGGACGGCCGGATCGGCCGGGCGGTCAAGGGGGCGACGCTGATCGGCAACGGCCCCGACGCCATGAACAAGATCACCATGATCGGGAACGACAGCCGGCTCGACGACGGTATCGGTACCTGCGGCAAGGACGGCCAGGGCGTGCCGGTCGGGGTCGGCCAGCCGACCCTGAAAATGCACGGCATCACGATCGGCGGCACCGCCGTCTGACGTCTCGGTCGGCGGGACCGGCGTCTGAACGGGACAACCGCCGTGGCGTTGTCCCGCCAGATCGTTGAAGCGTCCGGTGGGGAAGCGCCTTGTTCATGCTGCGCCGACCCTCTAATTCCCGCCAAGGTTCAGCCGGCGCGCAAGGCCGCAGAGAACTCTCCTTAATCTGTTCTAAAATCCCTTCGGATATTCCTCCTCGGATCGGCGATCGCGGTAACGAGTAACCTCCCGCCAACGGGTGGGAAACCGCATCCTTGCGCGTATCTGATTCCTGTAGTGCTCAGCATCGCGACCCTGGTTGCCGCCGCCGCGGCCGTGCCGAGCGGTGAGGTTGACGCCGTAACCACAGTGTTTTCGCCATGGTGGAGCCGCGAGCAGGCCGCCCCCGCGGTCGCCCAGGCCGACCGGCTTGATCGTGCGCGAAGGCGGGCTCGCGACCGTTCACATCGTGCGCCCGGCCGATCCCGGCCCAACCGACCGTTTGCGCACCCAAGGCGCCGTGCTGCTGGTCGAACCCATCGCCATGGAAGGCTGTTCGGCGCCGTCAGCCTCGCGGCCCAATGCGTCGTTCAGAGGAGAAACCTGATGACTTCCGGGGTCGTCGCTTCCGAGATCAAGTCGCTGTCCACCCAGACCGCCAGGGCGACCGAGCGGATCGCCGGCGAGATCGAATCGATCCAGGCCGAATCGCAGGGTGCTGTGGTGGCCATCCGGGGCATCGCCGAGGCGGTCGGGCAGATCGACGAGGTCGCCCGCGCGATCGCCGAGGCGATCGCCGTGCAGGCCGACGTGACCCGGCGGATCGCCGACGAGGTGCACGCGCTGGCGGGCAGCAGCGGCGAAGCCGCGGTGGCAATCACCGAGGTCGCCCTCGAGACCCGCGAGAGCGGCAGCGCCGCCGAGGACGTCCGCCGGGCCAGCGAGGACCTCGCCCGCCACGCCGAGCACCTGCGCGAGCAGATGACCGGCTTCGTGGAGAAGGTCCGGGCCGGCTGACGCCAGCGGCCGGGCGCGCGACGCCGCGGCGCATTGCCCGGCGCGGCGCCCGGTGTACACTCGTCTGCCCCACCGGTGCGATCCCGCCCGACAACCGCCGAGCCGCCCGTGACAGACCTGATCGACAAACGCCCGAATTTCTACGGATTCGGCGGCCTCGACCGCAGCGCCCACATCCGCGAGCGCGAGGGCTGGCTCGACGAGTTGCTCGACCGTCCGGACACGATGCTGGTGCTGGTCTGGCGCACCCGCTCCTTCGTGCTGGAGATCGACGGAACGCCGCCGCGCGCCGCCATGCTGGCGGTGACCGAGCATCGCCACCTGGTGACGCTCGCGGAATCTGTCGCCGTCCTCGGCGAGTACGACGGCGTCGCGCACGTCGCCCTCGACCTGTCGCCGCTGGAGGAGACCGACATTCTCAACACCTTGGCGGCGCACGGGGCTTTCACCGACCTGCGCCGGATCGGCCCCTTGCTCGAACGCTTCGACGGATCACTGCTGGCTTACGCCCGCGGCCTGATGTGGTGGCACCAGCGCCATCGGTTCTGCGGAGTCTGCGGCCACCCGACGGCCAGCGTGAAGGGCGGCCATCAGCGCTCCTGCAGCAACCAGGCATGTCGGGCTCCGCATTTCCCACGCACCGACCCGGCCGTCATCATGCTGGTCCACGACGGCGAGCGCTGCCTGCTCGGCCGCCAGAAGATCTGGCCGGAGGGCATGTATTCCACCCTGGCCGGGTTCGTGGAGCCGGGCGAGACGCTGGAGGAGGCGGTCGCGCGCGAGGTCTGGGAGGAGAGCGGCATCCGCGTCCGTGACGTGCGCTATCACTCGTCGCAGCCCTGGCCGTTTCCGTCGTCGCTCATGCTCGGCTTCCACGCCACCGCCAAGTCCTTCGACATCGTCAGGAACGACGATGAACTGGGCGACGCCCAATGGTACACGGTGGAGGACCTGGCGCGGTTCGAAAGCCTCGGCAAGTTCCTGCCACGCCGCGATTCGATAGCCCGGCGGCTGGTCCAGGACTGGGTCGAGACCGTGCGACCGGAGTTGTACGAGGCGGTCGACCGGGTGCCCAGCGCCTACCCCTTCCGCACCACCTGATCGCAACCGCCTGGGGCGCGATGTCCATCACGCCGAGCGAGCCCACGATCGCCGCCTACCCTTCGGGCAGCACCGTGCTGGTGATCGGTGCCAGCGGCGTGATCGGCAGCGCCGTAGTCCGGCACATGGCCGGCCGGGACGGAATCACGGTGATCGCGGCGGCGCGGCGGCCGGAACCGCCGGAGGCCGCCAACGTCGTCGCCCTGCCGGTCGATCTGTCCGACCGTTCGGCGGACCGTTCGTCGGCAGCCGGCGACGCCACCCTCGCCACCGTCACTCATCTGGTCTATTGCGCCTATGTCGACGCCCCGGGCTGGCAGGCCCAGAACGAACCGAACGCGCGGCTGTTCGAGGCCGCCACCGACTTCGCCGAGCGCCATTGCCCACGCCTGCACCACGTCACCCTGCTGCAGGGGATGAAGGCCTACGGCAGCCATCTCGGACGGTTCAAGACTCCGGCCAGGGAGAGCGATCCGCGGATCCCGCACCGGCACTTCTACTACGACCAGCAGGACCGGCTTGCCGCCAGGGCCGAGGCGCGCGGCTGGACCTGGACGACGCTGCGCCCGCACGTGGTGATCGGCCCGGCGCGGCGGTCGCCGCTCAACCTCGCCGCCGTGCTGGCGGTGCATGGGGCGCTGTGCCGGGCGCGCGGCGAGGCGCTGTACTTTCCGGGCCCGGAGATGGCGTTCGACGCGGTCTACCAGGCGACCGACGCCGGGCTGCTGGCGCGCGCCATCGAATGGGCGGGAGCCGAGCCGAGGGCAGAAGGCGAGGTCTTCAACATCACCAACGGCGACTTCTTCCGGTGGCGCCACCTGTGGCCGACGATTGCCCGGGCCCTGGACCTGGAACCGGGGGACCCCCGGCCGGAACGGCTCGCCGAGACCATGGCCGGCGCCGGCGCGGACTGGGACCGGCTGGTGGCCGCGCATCGGCTGGAGCCGAACCGGATCGACGACCTGGTGTCCTGGCCGTTCGCCGACTACGTCTTCCACACCACCCACGACGTCATGGCCGATACGCTGAAGTGCCGTCGGGCCGGGTTTCTGGCGTTCGCGGAGTCCGAGACGGTGATCGTGGAACGCCTCGCCGAACTCCGTCGCCTTCGCATCGTGCCGTAGAAAAAAGGGAAACGCCGATGACCGCCGACACAGTCATCCTCGCGTCGCACTTCCAAAACGAGAACTGCCATCCGGACGGCAAGATCAAGATCGGCATCGGCCCCGACAGCGCCTGGCGCTGGGAGCGGCTGGCGAACGCCAAGCGGCTGTTCGCCGGCGCCCGCGCCGCCGGGATCCCGATCGTGCACATCCGGCTGGCGGTCCCGACCGACATGAGCACGGTGATCCAGAACAACCTGATCTTCCGGCAGTGGGTCGAGCTCGGCGCCTGGGCGGAGGGCAGCTGGGGGGTGGAGTTCATCGACGGCCTCGGCCCGGTCGACGGCGAGGCGGTGGTCACCCACTCGCGCAACAACG
>CAYNFA010000275.1:0-5864 GCA_964396345.1 uncultured Thalassobaculum sp. | reverse complement strand
GGTCGGGCCCGGGGCCGGCCACGATTACGACCTCGATTTCCTGCAGAAGACCCTGCCGCATGACGGCTCGGTGTTCCTGACCGACGTCACCACCCGCTACGGCGTGCTGGTGCTGGCCGGCCCGGACGCCCGTCGGGTCCTGGAAAAGCTCGCGGACGCCGACGTCTCGAACGCCGCCTTCCCGTGGCTGACCATGCAGGACATCCCGGTCGGCTTCTGCCCGAGCGTGCGGGCGCTGCGGGTCAACTTCGTCGGCTCGCTCGGCTGGGAACTGCACCATCCCATCGAGTACCAGGTGCATTTGTTCGAGGCGCTGATGGCGGCCGGGCGCGCGTTCGACATCGCCCTGGTCGGCATGCGGGCGATGGACTCCATGCGGCTGGAGAAGAGCTACCGCCTCTGGGGCACCGACCTGAACGCCGAGAACTCGCTGCTCGAGGCCGGGCTCGGCCGGTTCGTGCGCCTGAACAAGGGCGCGTTCACCGGCCGTGACGCGCTGGTCCGCCAGCAGGCGGACGGCGTGCCGAACACCTACTGCACCATCGAGATCGACGCCGACGACGCCGACAGCTTCGGCAACGAGCCGGTGTTCATGGACGGCCAGGTGGTCGGCCGCGGCACCGCCGGCGGCTACGGCCATTTCGTGAAGAAGTCGCTGATGCTCGGCTACGTCCGCAGCGCGTTCGCCGAACTTGGCCGGGAGTGCCAGGTGCGGCTGATGGGCGAGCTGCGGCCGGCCAGGATCGTGCCCGAGAGCCCGTACGATCCGGACAACACGGCGTTGAAGGCTTAGCCCGGATATCTCACCCCGCCGTGGTTCGTGCAACGAGCGTTCCATCCCGGTGCGCAGGTTTTCCAGCGCCGCGCCGATTTGGTACGAATTCTCTATGACAACCGAAGCGCTGAAACGCCTGATCGAGGACGCTGCCTTCTGGCCCGACGAGGATCAGCGGGAGCCGGCGGACTACGCCCGCGCGATCCACGCACGGCGCACCGGCCGTTACCTCGTCTCGGAGGCGGAGCGCGCGGCGCTCGCCGAAGCGGTGGGCCAGGCCGACCGGGACGAGTTTGTCTCCGAGGCCACGGTATCGGCAGCGGATAGACGCCACGGCGCATGAGGGTCCGCTTTACGCCGCGGGCCTTCCAGGATCGCGAACGGATCTTCGACTACTTTGCGCAGCGATCGCCGACCGACGTGGCCAACGTCACGGCTCGCCTTCAAGCGGTCATCCACCGCCTGGCGGAGCAGCCTGAGAGCGGCTACCCGGAGAACAGGTCGCCGGGTGGTGGCGACGGTCGCCCTTGTAAGCCCAGGTGGCTGGTGCGAAAAGGTGGCGCTCCCATCGGGGGGTGGTCCCGACGCAGCGAGCGCGCGCACGCCATGTCTGATCCTGTTCCCGTTCCCGACGCCCTGAACGCGGAGTTGCGCCGGCGGTTCAGCCACATGATGGCCGCCGGCCGGCCGTTCCTGGAGGTTTTTCGCGAGTGCATGGGCGTGTCCGCCACGATGGTCGCGGCCGACAAGCTGGTCGCCCGCGCCGAGCGGGCGGCGCGGCTTGTCGAGCGTTTGGAGCACGCCCTCGCCGATGGTGACGGCGGCGACGCGATCGCCGAGGCCGGTGTCTGGCGCGGCTTCAGCGCCCGGCTGATGGCGCTGGTTGCGGCCCACCATCGTCCGGGGTGGCGGGGCGCCGGCCTGGTGCTGGTCGACAGCTTTCAAGGGTTGAGCGCGGCGCGGGTCGAGGACGCGGTGCTGACGCCGGAGGGGCCGATGGTGGCCCGGCACGCGACCAATTTCGAGAGCGACGTCGACGTCGTGCGCCGAACGCTCGACGGGTTTCCGGAGGCGTCGATACACGCCGGCTGGATCCCGGCCGTGTTGGCCGAGATTCCCGAACGGGTCTACCGGTACGTGCACCTCGATACCGATCTGTTTGAGCCGACCGCGGCGTGCCTGGAGTATTTCTCCGCAAGGATGGCCCCCGGCGGCGTGATCGTCGACGACGACTACGGATCGAGCCGGTTTCCCGGGGTGCGGCGCGCCTGGGACGGCTTCGTCGCCGCCCACCCCGGCGGCTTCGAGACGCTGGAGAGCGGACAGTGCGCCTGGACCGCGCCGGCCGGGGCGTCAGGGCCATGCTGAAATCGGTCCAGGTCTTCCGCCACCCGAACAACCGCTGGCGCCGCTTCCACGACAGCCGGACGCTGTCCCTGGAGTCGAAGCCGCTGCTGTTTCCGGGCGATACGGTGTTCGCGATGGGCAGCTGCTTCGCGCGGGAGATCCGGCAGGCGCTGACAGCCATCGGGATCACCGTCGGCCCGGACTACGCCCGGGTGGCGATCGACCGGGACGAATTCCGGATCGACGAGCTGCCGGCGGTCGCGCACCTCAACTACTACAACTCGTTCACGATCCGGCAGGAGTTCGAGCGGCTGACCGGCCGCTGGGTCCAGGCGGCGGACGACTTCTGGAAGGTTGGCCGGGATCCGTCCGGTGGCGGCCTGCTGTACCAGGATCCCTACAAGCGGCTTACCTTCGGGCGCACGCCCGAGGCGCTTCGGGCGGCGGTGTCCCGGGTGGACTCGGTCATCGAGGAGGGCGCCCGGGCGGCCTCGGTGTTCCTGTTCACCCTCGGCATGGCGGAGGTCTTCCGCAAGCACGACGACGGCCGGGTGGTCTGCCAGAAGCCGGCCTATCTCGGCGGCGGCGGTGCCGCCGAGACCGCGATGCATCTGAGCACCGTCGCCGAGAACATCGCCAACCTCGAGGCCATCCGCGCTATGATTCGGGAACTGCGCCCGGACGCCCGCATGGTGGTGACTGTGTCGCCGGTTCCGCTTGAGCGCACCTTCTCCGGCCGGGACATCGTGGTGGCGAATTCCGAGGGCAAGTCCATCCTGCGGGCTGCCGTCGGCGAGTTCACGCGCGCCCATGACGATGTCGTGTACTTCCCCGCCTACGAGATCGTGACGGCGCTCGGCGCCGCCGCTTTCGACCCGGCCGATCTTCGGCACGTCGACCGCGGGGTGGTCGACGTGATCATGCGCGCCTTCGTGAAGGCGCACGCTTCGCCGGTTCGGCCGCACGGTGCCGAGACCGCGGGCGATGCCGACTCCTCCAACCCCTCGATGTCCGAGCAGATCGACCTCTGACCGGCCGGTCCGGCGTCAGGCCCGCAGCCCCTCGAGGAGCGTCGGCAGGGCGTGCACGTCGGCGACCACGATGTCCGCCAGCGGCGTCAGAAGCGCTTGCGGTGAGGTGCCGGTCAGCACGCCGATCACCCGGCCGCAGCCGGCGGCCCGGCCCGCCGTCAGGTCGGCGGGCGAATCCCCGATCATCGCGACCTCGGACGGCCGCAGCCCCATGGCGGCGCAGAACGCCAGGATCATCCCGGGCTCGGGCTTGGCGCCATGGCCGGAATCGTAGCCGGCAACGAATCCGACGCGGGCGGTGAGGCCGAGCTGTCTGATCGTGGCGTGGGCGGCCTGCTCGGTGTCGTTGGTGGCGACGCCGAGGCGCAGGCCGCGCCCGATCAGGTCATCGAACAGGCCGGCGAGGTCACCGACCGGCGCCAGCAGTTCCAGCACCCGGCGTTCCCAGAACGCGTCGAGCCAGGGCACCAGGGTGTCCAGCGCCGGCAGTTCGGGGCTGACCGCGCGCCACTGCGCGGCCACCACGTCGGTGGTGCCGGACGCCAGCAACGACCCCGGCCGGACTCGGCCGGACGCCGTGTCGTAGCCGGTCGCCTCCAGCCACGACGGCGCCAGATGCGGCCGGCCGATGGCGCGGGCGATCGCCTCGGCACTCTCCACGAACACCGGGGTCCAGGTCTGCTCGAAATGGATCAGGGTGCCGTCCTTGTCAAAGACGATTCCCCGGATGTGCCCGCTCATGATCCCTCGCCCCCGCGCTACCGCCCCGAAGCATGCCGATCGGTGCCGGAAAGGCAAGGTCGCGGCCCTTTCCAGGCGGGCCGCCCGGCCGTCACCCGGCGAAGGCTTCCGGCTCAGCCGTTGCTGCCCTTGCCGGCCCGGGCGGCGGCGCGCTTGCGCTTGGTCTCCTCCCACTCGGTCAGCACGGCGGCCTTGCGCTCCTCGAAGGCGGCGGCGTTGCGGGCGTCGATCATGGCGCGCTGCTTCTCCAGGAACTCGCGATTGGCCTCGCGGGCGGCCTTGATCAACTGGTACTGCTCGGCCCTGCGGGCACGCGCCTGGGCCAACTGGGCACGCTTGGCGTCGGCGGCGACCGCCTCGGCGCTGCGCGGCACGATAGCGCCCTTGGCGGCGGCGATCAGGCTTTCGCGCTGGCCGTACCAAAGGTCGTAGACCTTGCCCTGGTAGGCGTCGCCGCGCTCGGCGGTGCGCGAGTGGTAGTAGGCGACGGCGTCCTTCCAGGTCCCGACCTCGTCCTTCAGGTCGCGCAGGAAGGCGGCGGCGTAGTCGGCGTTGCTCTCGGGGTCGAAGGCCTCTTTCAGGTTGTCGAACGCCTCGGCGTGGTAGTGCAGGTTCACCTGCATGCAGCCGACGTCGATGTTGCGCACGCCGCGCGCCTGCAGCCGGCTGACCTCGGCGATGGCGGCCGCCTTGCTCGGCAGGTATCGCCCTCGGCCCTCGGCCATGACCGTCCAAGGCCAGGCAAAGCTTGCCCGGTGCTCGCGACTCCAGCGGCCGGTCTCGGCGAGCGAGATCGCGCCCAGCAGGTGGGGAGCGAGCTGATGGCGGCGCTCGGCGTTGCGCGTCGCCTCGATGCAGAGGGTGTGGGCGTCCGGGCTCGGGGCCGCGTCCGCCGCCAGCGCGGCGGCGCCGCCGATCGCCACGCCGAGGCCGGTCAGGGCGAGCAGCAGGGCAAGACGGGTCAGCGATCGTGTGGTCATGCGTCACCTCCTGAGCGGAGATGAAGCAATCGGCGTGCCACCCTTCGCGGCCGCGCCAGCGCAGCGCCTCAGGGTGATAGGCAAGCCTCTGAATCGACACTCTTTCTATCATCCTGAGGTGCCCGCGACAGCGGGCCTCGAAGGATCAGTCGGCGTCGCCCCAGGCGCGGCGCGGGTCGAAGCCGCCGAGCACGGCGATCAGGCGGCGCAGGTCGCCGGCGACACGCGCGAACCCGGCGTCGCGGGTGAACTGCCGCTCGTTCATGTAGAGGCCGCGTTTGACCTCGACCTGCAGGGCGTGGACGCCGGATTCCGGCCGGCCGTAGTGGCGGGTGACGAAGCCGCCGGCGTAGGGCGCCTTGCGCTGGACCAGGTAGCCCTGGCGCGCCATCGCCCGCTCGCAACGCTGCACCAGCACGGTCGAGCACGAGCCGCCGTGGCAGTCGCCCAGCACCACGTCGGCGACCGGGTGGGCGCGGCCGTCGGCGCCGATGGTCAGCACGTTCGACGGCATCGAGTGTGCGTCCAGCAGGATGCAGTAGCCGAACCGGTCCAGCGTCGCCTCGATCGCCTCGGCCAGGGCGGCGTGGAACGGCCGCCAGCAGCTCTCGATGCGGCCGAGCGCGTCGGCGAAGCACAGCTTGCCGCGGTACACCGGGTTCGCGTTCGAGACCACCCGGGCGATGGTCCCGAGGCCGGCGGCGATCCGGGCGTTCTGGGTGGTGACGTAGTCCGGCAGCGCGTCCTCGAACATCGCGGGGTCGAGCTCGAACGGCTCGCGGTTGGCGTCGACGTAGACCCGCGGGAACTCCGCCTTGACCAGCGGCGCGCCGAGCTCCGGCGCCGAGGCGAACAACTCGTCGACGAAGGTGTCCTCGCTGGACCGCAGGGTCAGCGGGTCTAGCCCGGTGCGGGCCATCAGGTCCTGCGGGTATCGCTGGCCGCTGTGTGGCGACGACACCACCAGCGGCAGCAGCTGTCGCGGTGGCC
>CAYNFA010000274.1:0-5878 GCA_964396345.1 uncultured Thalassobaculum sp. | reverse complement strand
CCGCTGAACGAGTTCCGGCGGATCCCGTTCGACCATCTGGCTCCGGTTCTCGAGGTGCCGGGGGCGCAGTTCTACGGGCTGCAGATCCTGGTCGACCGCTACGCGATCGCTGGCGAGCCCCGGCTGATCGACCTCGGGCCGGACATCGAGGATTTCGCCGACACCGCCGCCATGGTCGACCAGATGGACCTGGTGATCACCGTCGACACGTCCATCGCTCACATCGCCGGCGCGCTCGGCCGGCCGGTGTGGACCCTGCTCGGCCGCGTGGCGGACTGGCGCTGGGGCTACGGCGACGAGGGCACGCCCTGGTATCCGCGCATGCGGCTGTACCGGCAGGTGCGTGCCGGCGACTGGAGCGACGTCGTGGCGCGTGTCGTCGCCGACCTGCGCGGCCTCGCCGACGCCGGTCCACGACGGCCGTTTGCATCGCCGAACCCGAGCCGATAAACAAGTCCGCGGCATCACCCGCCCGATCGGAAACCGAGCCCGTGCGCATCCTGTTCGTTCACCAGAACATGCCGGCGCAGTACGCGCATCTGGCGTCTCACTATGGACGGATTCCGGGCAACGAGGTGGTGTTCCTGACCAGGCGCCAGGGCGTCGACATCCCCGGCGTCCGCAAGGTGCGCTACGACCTCTCGCGCGAGCCGAAGACCGACGGTCATCAATATGTCCGCTTCCTGGACGAGCAGCTGCTCTACGGCCAGGCCGTGGCGAGAGAGGCGCTCACCCTGCGCAACGCCGGATTCCGGCCGGACATCATTTGCGCGCATTCCGGCTGGGGCGAGGCGCTGTTCCTCAAGGACGTTTTCCCGGACGTGCCGATGCTGATCTACGCCGAGTACTACTACCGGGGGCGCGGGTCGGATGTCGGATTCGGCACCGGCAAGGAGCCCGAACTCGACGTGATCTGCCGGTCGCGCACCCGCAACGCCCATCTGCTGCTCAGCCTGGAGGCGGCCGACAGGGCGGTCACGCCGACCCGGTGGCAGTGGCAGCAGCAGCCGGAGGCCTACCGGCCGCGCACCTCGGTGATCCACGACGGCGTCCGCACCGGAATCTGCACCCCGGATCCCGCCGCTCTCCTGCCGTTGCCGAACGGGACCGTTCTGTCGCGCTCCGACGAGGTGGTGACCTACATCTCCCGCAACCTGGAGCCTTACCGGGGCTTCGACCGCTTCATGCGGGCGCTGCCGGCCCTGCTGAAGCGGCGGCCCGAGGCGCACGTGGTGCTGGTCGGCGGCGACGAGGTCAGCTACGGCGGTTTCCCGTCGGACGCCCGGAACTGGCGCGAGAAGATGCTGGCGGAGGTGCCGGTCGACCCGCGGCGGGTGCATTTCGTCGGCCGGGTTCCCTACGACTATTATCTGAGGGTGCTGCGGGTGTCGCGCGTGCACACCTACCTCACCTTTCCGTTCGTGCTGTCCTGGTCGATGCTGGAATCGACGTCCGCCGGATGCTGCCTGGTGGCCTCCGCGACGCCGCCGGTGCAGGAGGCTTTGACGGATGGCGAGACCGGGGCGCTGGTCGATTATTTCGACGGCGAGGCCCTGGTCGAGCGAATCTGCGAACTGCTCGAGGACCCGGAGCGCCGGGCCCGGTATGGCGCCGCCGCGCGCGACCACGCGATCCGGAACTACGACCTGGATACCGTCTGCCTGCCGGCGCAGATCGCCCTGATCGAGAGGGTCGCGGCCGGCGATCGGCCGCGCTTCGCCTCGACCGCCATAGCCGATGGCTTTCCGGGCGCGCCGCCGGAGCCGGCGTGACCGGGTCGATCGAGGAACTCGACCGGACCGCCAGGGCCGCCGTCGCGGCGCGCGACTGGAGCGCGGCGGCTTCCGCCTTCGCCAACCTGGCCGAGCGTCTGCCCGACAACCCGCGCTCCTGGTACAGCCTCGGTTTGGCTCGGGCGCGCGGCGGCGCCGGTGCCGCGGCGTTGCCGGCGCTGCACCGCTGCCTGGCGCTGGCTCCCGACCACGCCGCCGCCTGGAGCCTGCTCGCCTCGACCGGCGGCGAGGGCGAGCGGATGGGATTCCGTCGCGCCGCGACCTTGCCGGAGGCGCCGGTCGGGGCGCTGCGGGTGGCGGCGGCACTCCGCCAGGAGGCCGGCGATGCCGCCGGGGCGATCGCGCTGTTCGACCGGGTGCTGGCGCAGAACCCCGACGACGCCGAGTGCCTGGTCAATCGGGCGATGGCGCTGATTGAGGTCGGCCGCAAGCCGGCGGCGGCTGTCGATCTCGACCGGGCGCTCGGCCTCGATCCCGGCGACACCCGGGCCCGCTGGGCCCACGGCTGGATTCGCCTGGCGCGCGGCGACTGGGGCGGTGCCGGCGACTACGCCGCGCGCTGGCTGGACCCCGAGCCGGATTCCCGCCAGCGTCTGTTCGAGGCGCCGCTGTGGACCGGCGGGGCAGTGGCTGGCGGCCCGCTGCTGCTGTGGGGCCAGTTCGGCATCGGTGACGAGATCCTGTTCGCGACCCTCGTCGAAGCGGCGGCGCACCAGGCCGGGGCGCCGGTGGTGCTGGAGATCGATGCCCGGCTGGTCGGGCTGCTGGCGCGCTCGCTGGACGGCGTCACGGTGGTGCCGCGCGCCTCGCCTCCTGATCCCCGGATCGCGGCGGCCCGCCCGGCCGCCCAGTCGTCGCTGGCCCGGTTGCCGGCGGTGCTGCCGCGCGACGTCGCGCTGGCGCCCCGGACGGCCGCGCTGCTGTCGGCCGGCCCGGAGCGGGTGGCGCACTGGCGGGAGCGTTTCGCCGCCCTAGGCCCGGCGCCGCGGATCGGCGTCGCCTGGCGCAGCGGCAACCGGCGGACGGCCGGGCGCAAATCGATCGCGCTGGCAGCGCTGGCGCCGATCCTGCGGGCCACCGCCGGCACCTGGATCAGCCTGCAGTACGACCCCGATCCCGAGGAGACCGCAGAGGTGGCGGCGTCGCGCCGGCCGGTTCCGGTCGACAACCCGTCGCCCGACATCCGCGACGACCTGGAGGAACTGGCGGCCCAGATCGCCGCCCTCGACGCCGTGGTGACGATCTCCGGGATCAACGCCCACATGGCGGGGGCGCTGGGCGTGCCGGCGCTGGTGCTGATGCAGCGCGACCCGTTGTGGTTCTGGTTCGAGGATGGCCCGAGCGTGCCCTGGTACCCGAGCCTGGCGCTGTTGCGCCAGCGCGGCACCGCCTGGGACTCGGTGATCGCCGAGGCGGCGCGCCGGGTCGCGACGTGGTGACGCATCGGCGCGGGGCGGTCATGCGCACCGCGGCGCTTGGCCGGCGTCGCGGTCCGCGCTAGAGACGGGGAGCGATCTGGCGAAACTGTCACGGACGCGTGGACCGATGGGCCTGACCGACCGCTTCACCGACGCCCGCGAGGACGACCTCGCCCGGGAGTTCCTGGCCAACGGCTACGTCGTGCGCGACGTCGATGACCGGGCGGCGCTCGACGCGCTCCGCCGCGAGATCGTCCGGCTGGCGTGCGGGCATCTCGAGTGCGAGTTGCCCGCCGACGACGGCGCCTTCCTGAACACCATCCACGAGCGGGTGACGGTGGCCGGGATCAACGCCCTTCGCCTGCACGTCTTCAACGGCCTGAACCGGCATGCCTGGTGTCGGCCGACATACCTGGCGCTGGCGCGTTCGATCGTCGACGCCCTGGTCGGCAACGAGCTGGCGATGCAGAACCGCGTCAACCTGTCGATCCAGATGCCGAACGACGAGACCTCGACGCTGGCCGTGCACGCCGACGTCTGGTCGGCCGAGACACCCTACGAGGTCGTGGAGTGGACGCCGCTGGTCGACGTCTACGACACCAAGGCGATGTATATCCTGCGCCCCGAGGTGAACCGCACGGTGCGCGAGCGGATGAGCACCCTGAAGGACGGCGGCCGCGAGTTCGACCTGTTCGAGGCCTACCGCGACGAGTTCCACTGGGTCCCGGTGGCGTACGGCCAGACCCTGGTGTTCTCGCCGATCCTGCTGCACGGCAACGTGCGCAACGACACCGCCGAGAGCCGCTGGTCGCTGAACTGCCGGCTGACCGGGCTGTTCACACCCTACGCCAGCGACGAGAAGTGCCTCGGGCGGTTCTACACCCCGGTCACGCCGAAGGTGGCAACCCGGATCGGCATGAACTTCCGCGCGCCGGAGGGCTTCGATGGCTGAGGGCGCCAACCGTCCGCGCTCGGGGCTGCAGGGCTACGTCACCCACCAGTCCTTCAAGGGCATGCGGATGCCCGCGACCGTTCAGAACCTGGTGATGCGGGACTACATCACCCGCAAGGGCGCGCAGGTCCGCCTGTCGGTCGGCGAGTACTTCTTCGACAACTGCTACGTCCAGCTCTACTCGATGCTGCGCAAGCTCGACGACATCGAGGGCATCGTGATGTGCAGCCTGTTCATGCTGCCGTCCGACCCGGCCAAGCGTCGCTGGATCTACGACCGCTTCCTGGAGAGCGGGGCGGCCCTGCACTGCGTCTTCGAGGACATCGTGATCGAAGACGAGGAGGGGGTGCGCCGGGCCGA
Organism: uncultured Thalassobaculum sp.; assembly: GCA_964396345.1. Classification (GTDB taxonomy): domain Bacteria; phylum Pseudomonadota; class Alphaproteobacteria; order Thalassobaculales; family Thalassobaculaceae; genus Thalassobaculum_A. Next base: position 1,355 of record CAYNFA010000274.1, on the reverse strand, counting down.
GGAACTGCTGCGGATGAACGCCGCCCTCGATGTCGCGCCGACCCATATCGACCCCGCCCTGCTGCCGCCGATCGACGGGGTCGACAGCTTCAGCTGACCGTCCGGTGCCGGGTCGTTCGCCTTGCCGCGCCAGGGCAAAACCGCTATACGACCGCCACCGTGACGGTCCGATGACTGCCGTCCGGTTGCGATGATTTCCGGGGCCCCGCCATGACCGACCAGACCATCAAGCGCGTCCTCGTCACCGGCGGTGCTGGCTATGTCGGCTCCGTGCTGACGCCGAAGCTGCTCGACGCCGGCTACGAGGTGGTGGTGTTCGACATCCAGTACTTCGGCGACGACACGCTGCCGAAGCAGAACCCGAAGCTGACCTCGCTGAAGGGCGATTTGCGCGATACCGCGGCGTTCGCCAAGGCGGTGGCCGGCTGCGACGCGGTGATCCACCTCGCCTGCATCTCCAACGACCCGAGCTTCATCCTCGACCCCGGCCTGTCGAAATCGATCAACTACGACTGCTTCGAGCCGATTGTGGTGGCCGCCAAGAAGGCCGGCGTGAAGCGCTTCGTCTACGCCTCGACCAGCTCGGTCTACGGCGTCTCGGACTCGCCGGACGTCACCGAGGACCACCCGCTGGTGCCGCTGACCGACTACAACAAGTTCAAGGGGATGTGCGAGCCGCTGCTGTGGAAGCACATCTCCGACGGCTTCGTCGGCGTTACCATCCGGCCGGCGACGGTGTGCGGCTACGGCCCGCGCATGCGGCTCGACCTGTCGGTCAACATCCTGACCAACCATGCCGTCAACAACGGCAAGATCACGGTGTTCGGCGGCAGCCAGCTGCGCCCCAACATCCACATCGAGGACGTCTCCGAGCTGTACGTCATGCTGCTCGGCCTGCCGTCCGAGAAGATCCAGGGCCAGACCTTCAACGCCGGCTACCAGAACATGTCGATCTCCGACATCGCCCTGGTGGTGAAGAAGGTGGTCGAGGAGGAGTTTCCGGGGCGCCCGCCGATCGACATCGTCACCACCCCGACCGACGACATCCGTTCCTACCACGTCAACTCCGACAAGATCCGCAACGCGATCGGCTTCCAGCCGAAGCGGACGGTCGAGGACGCGGTGCGCGGACTTTGCCAGGCGTTCCGCGACGGCAAGCTGCCGAACTCGCTGACCGACGACCGGTATTTCAACGTCAAGACCATGCAGAAGCTCTCCGCCGCCTGACCGGGGCGGATCAACGGGGAATCCGGAGGCCCGATGCCGTCGCACGCTGAGACCTACCTCGCCCAGGCAGCCGAGATCTGCCGCACCATCGATCCCGCCGAGGTCGAGGCGATGGTGGCGGCGCTGGT
>CAYNFA010000273.1:0-5891 GCA_964396345.1 uncultured Thalassobaculum sp. | reverse complement strand
TCTAGTTCCGACACCGACGACACCGAGACAGTCGAAGTCCTTGCGGACAACGGCACGGAGACCTTGCAGGAATCCGAGGACGGAGACGCCGGCGTCGATGATGATGCGGCGTTGTTCACGGAGATAGACGGTGGCTCCGCCGAAGAAAGCGCCCGGGATTGGGTTGCGGTGTCCGAGGCCGAGGCCAACGATGCGATCGCCGATTTCGGCTCCGAGCCCACAACCGAGAGCGGCGATTGGGCGGGATCCGAGAACGCCCCGGCCGAAGACAGCGACGCCGGTCGAGACGATCTCGACACCAACCTTCAGATTACCCAGTTCGGGTAACGGTATGATCAACGCCGACGGCCACCGGGACCTCCATCCGGAAACCGTCGGCCCCCGCCGACGATCAGCGTTCCGTGAAACCGGTGGTCAGGGCGCGCTGGATCGGTTTTGCGAAGTACTCAACCAGAGTGCGCTCGCCCGTGCGAATGTCGGCCTGCACCAACATGCCGGGCAGGATGAGATTGCGCGTCGGGTCGTCTCCGAGATGGCGGCGCTCCAGGCCTATGGTCACCTTGTAGAAGCTGCGGCCGCCAGGTCCGACGACCGTTGACGGTGAAATCTTGTCGACATGCCCGTCGATCGCCCCGAACTGGGCGAAGTCGTAGGCCGTGACCCGAACCGACGCATCCTGTCCCGGAGCGACGAACGCGATATCCTTCGGGTTCAGCATCACTTCGACGATCATCTCGTCGCCGACGGGAACGATCTCAGCGACCGTCGATCCGGGAGGGATCACGCCGCCGATGTGCGGCACGGCGATGCGCTGGACGATGCCCGACACCGGCGAGTACACGTCCAGTCGGTCGACCCGGTCTTCGTAGCGCGTCAGCGAGTCCCGCACTTCGGCGAGTTCCGGCGATACCGTGCCGAGTTCGTTCAACGCCTGCACGATCACCGATTTCTCGTACGAGATCAGGCGGGTTTCGATCTCGGCAACATCCTGGCGCGACTTTGCGATCAGTCCCTCGAGCTGGATCTGCTGGCCACGCGTGGTGTTCAGGAGCCGGAGCGCGTCGAGATACGTGAAACGCCGGGTGAGACCCTTCTGGAGCAGTTCCTCGCGCAGACGGACCTCCTCCTCGATCAGCGTGACGCTGTCGAGAATCGTCTGGAGCTGCGCCGTGAAGCCGGTGGCCTCGACTCTGGCCTCCTCGAGCTGGCGCTCGATGAGGATGCGCTGGGTCGAGCGCGCCTCGCGGTTGGCGGCCAGCAACCGATGCTGCTCTTGGACGAGATCGGGAAATCGAACCTCGAAGGCCGAGAAGTCGGGCTCACGGTCGGTCGCGAAGGCCTCCAGCCGTTCAAGCCGGAGAGCCAGCGATGCCTCCCGGGTGAGAAGCTGCGCCAGTTCGGAACGCGCGCCGGTCGGGCTCATCCGGGCTACCAAGTCGCCTTCGCGCACCAGGTCTCCTTCTCGGACAGTGACCTCGTCGACGATCCCGCCCTCCAGATGCTGCAGGACCCGGATTGCCGATGATGGCACCACCGCACCGTCGGTGCGCGCCACCTGGTCGAGCGTCGCGACCGACGCCCAAGCGCCGGCACCGGCAATGGCGAGCGCCATCAGCAGGATGGTAAAGCGAAGCAGGCGGGGCGATGACCCCTCCTCCAACAGGATCGATTGCGCGAGATAGGATGTGCGCCGCACGCCTCCGACCGCCGCCCGGGGCAGGCGCGGCGACGTCTCAGCCAGATCACCCGGCATCGTTCACCTCCATCGGGGTTCCGCTCGCCGCCATCACCGGCTCGGCGGGGCCGCCCGGCGACGCCACGTTCTTCCGGGGGAGCACGGCCGGCTCGGTCAGTCGGCCGCCTTCCAGGTGCAACACCCGGTCGGCCAGCCGCATGGTGCTCGGACGGTGGGTAACGAATATCACCGTGCGTCGGCCTCGCAGCGCCTGAAGCCGCTCTACCAGCCTCACATTGCCGACGTCATCGAGGTTCTGCACGGGCTCGTCCAGCAGCAGGATCGGCGCATCCTTCAGCCAAAGGCGGGCGAGCGACAGCTTCTGGCGGAAGCTTTCCGGCAGACGGTCGAGCTTCTCGTCACCGATACGCGTCTCGAACCCCAGGTCGAGAGCAGCGATCTCGTCGAGCAGGCCGGCGACGCCGCAAGCCTCGCGGATGTCGCTGTCGCTCGCGTCCGGACGCGCGAGCCGCAGATTCTGAAGGATGGTGCCGTGAAACAGGTCGCAACTCTGCGACAGGAAAGCCACGTGGCGGCGCTGCTCGACGGGAGAGAGTTGACGCTGCTCCACCCCACCGAAGAATACGGTTCCCGCCTGCGGCCGAAGCAACCCGGCGATCACCTTCAGCAACGTCGACTTGCCGGCCCCACTCGGTCCAGAAAGCGCGATCAGTTCCCCCGGATCGATCTCCACCGACGCCGCCAGCAAGGCGGGCTCAGCGTCCTCACGGTAGCGAACCGACAGCCGCCGGATCGAGATATGGCCGCCAAACCGCACGGCGCCGACGCGGGCGTCGCGTCGATCAGGCTCGGAGGGGGTCCGCATCAGCCGATCGACCTGGTCGACGGTGGTTCGCAGCTGCGCCATGCGGGGCAGCGCCTGGAGACCGACCTGGACAGGTGCCAGCACGCGGGCGACCAGCGCCATCGAAGCAACCAGCGCGCCGGTGGTCACCGTGCCGGCCATCACCCCATAAGCCCCGATCAGCAGCGTCCCGATCGTCAAGCCGAGAGTTACGCCCTGGCAGAGCGCCTGCAACGACAGGATCAGCATCGCCGAATGCGCGCGCTCGATCGACGTGCGCGCGGAGAACGGCCGCACCCGTTCCAGAAACGCGTCCTCGATGCCGATGCCACGGATCGCGCGCTGCTGGCCGACGACCTCGCCGGCAATCTGGTCTCGGCGATTCTTGGCGTCCGAGCCCCGCAGTTCCGCCCGTCTGATCGCCGGAACGAACACCGCCGCCAGCAGGCCGAAGGCCACCAGACCGGCCAGTGGCACGAGGACGACCGACCCCGCGATCAAGCCGATCAGGCCGAGCGCGGCCAGCACCACCGGGACCTCGAGGATCAGCGTCAACACCGGGCTGCCGGCGATGTCACGCAGCGATTGGAAGCTTCGGAAGCGTCCGATCTGCGCGCCGACAGTCGAGGTCTGCGTCGCCGGTACCGGCAAACCGAGGATCTTGCGCAGCAACTCGGTCGACAGCAGAAAATCGATCCGACCAGCCACATGCGCCACCGCGCGGCCCCGTACCTGGCGAAGCCCCAGATCGATGAGCAGGGCCAAGGCGACTCCGGGCAGGATCCAGTAGAGGCTGCGCGCCGAACTCGCCGGCACCACCAAGTCGTAGACCACCAGCACAAACAGCGGAACCACCAGACTGAAGGCCGACGACAGCACGCTTGCCGTGGCAATCAGCCAAGCCTCGCGCCGGAATCGCCGCAGCAGGCCGGTGAACCAGGGCAGCCGATCGCCGGAGCCGTCCGACTGCTCCTCGGTCTCGGTCTCAAATGTGTAGTAGTAGCCGGAAAGCCGCCCCAGCCGTTCCTCCACGATCGTGCGTCGTTCGGAGTCGAAGAACAACGCCGAGCGCCCGCGTTGATCGAGAAGCACAAGGGGCGGACTGCCGTCGGACGGCAGAAACAGGCACGGCATCAGTCTAGGGTCGATGGCCGACGCCCGCCCGCGCGACCGCACGCTCCGGTAGCCGAGTTCGACCATGATGTTGCGCAGGTCGATCAGGTCGATACGGCTGGCGACGTGCGGGAGAGCCCGCATGAGCGCCGCGGTGTTGCGGTCCCAGTTCAGTTCCGAGAGGAGCGGCAGAAGGCACGCCGCGAAGTCGGAAGCGGCCTCGAACGCGTCGATCTCGTTGCGGCGCAGCGCATCGGCGAGCGCATCGGTTTGCGGCGGCAGGCCGCTGGCGATCACCGCGGTCATTCGACCTCCAGCGCCGCGGGCGAGTGGCGCGGGGCGCGGCCCGGCTTCAGCACCCGATCGGCAATCTGCTGGAAGGACGGGCGGTTGCTGACCAGAAGCAGCGTGGTGCGGCCCTTGCGGCGCAACAGCGCCTCGCGGAACAGCCGGTCCGACGCCAGATCCAGGTTGGCGTTGCATTCGTCCATGACAATCACGTCCGGATCCCGGGCGAGGCAACGCACGATCGGAATTTGCTGGCGGATGGACGCCGGCAGAGCCTCGGCCATGTCCGGGCGAATCTCCGTCTGGAACCCGCGCGGCAGCTTGGACACGGCGACGGTGAGGCCGATCTCGTCAGCCGCCTCCTCGACCGCTCGGATCAGTTCCGGATCCGACGAGAATCCAGTGAGATTGTCGAGGATCGTGCCTTCGAACAACGCCGGCTGCTGCGCCAGATAACCGATCCGCGACCGCAGCCACCGGTCATCCCACTCGTCGGCCGGGTGACCATCGTAGAGGATCACGCCTTCGTCGGGCAGCATCACCCTGGCTGCCAGCGAGAGGAAACTCGACTTTCCGGTCCACTCCTCACCCGCGATCAGCACCGCCTCGCCGGGCTCGATGACGAGGTTGAGCCTATCGAGAACCGGTCGTCCGGGTTCGTAGCCGAAGCGGACGTTGCGAAACTCGAGCCGGCCGAGCAGCCGCTCGCCGACCAGGCCGGCGCGGCGCGGCACGGTGGGCAGATCCCTCAGAGCAGCGAGACGCTGCCGGGCGATCCGCACCGACTGGTACTGGCTCCACAGCGAGGCCGCACGGTTCAGGGGCTGCAGCGCGCGCCCGGTCAGCAACATGCACGCCGCGATACCCCCGATCGTCATGGCGCCGTCGATCACCTGGAGCGCTCCGACCGCAACGACCGCTACCTGTGCCGCCTGACTGACGAACCCGGCAACCGACTGCGCGAAGGTGCCGGCGACCACGAGATTGCCGGTCAGATGGGCGCTGGTTTCCATGACGCGTTCGTAGCGACGAAGGAAAAGCGGCTCCATGGCGTAGGACTTGACCGTCACAAGTCCTCGCAGAACCTCGATCAGGAAGTTGGTCTGGGCGGCCGCGTTGTCCTGACGCTGCTCGGTTCGTCGGCGGATCTCCCAGCCGCTGAAAGCCGAGACGGCGGCCATCACGATGATACAGCCGACGAGAACCCAGCCAAGGTCGCCGCCGATCAGGAACACCAGCGCGACGAACAGCACGAAGAAGGGAAAATCGACGAGCAGCTGTGGAAGATAGCCCGAGCGGGATTCCCGGATGATGTCGATCGCGGCCACCCGGTCGAGATGAACCGCCGTCGACTGCATCATGAAGGCGCGCGGGTCGGCGCTCAGGATGCGGGACAGCCCCCCATGAATGCGCGATGACCGAAGCGCGCCGCACTGTGCGTTACCAGCCATCCGCGCAGAATTCGAACAAAGGCGTCGATGCCCGCAGCCAGCAATACCCCCGCTCCGAGCAGGACAAGCGTATCCTCGGAACTGTTCGGGAGCACCCGATCGTAGACGATGAGAGTCGCGATCGGAACTATGGTCGCCATGACGTTGGAGACCAGCGACGCCAGCAGGACGGACGGCGTCGCAACCGCCGGGAGACGGTTCAGGTCGCTCTCAAAATCCACCCCCCCGTGCACGCCCCGTCATCCTTCCCGTCCTGACGTCTCACGGCCTACCCCCGGCCATTGTGAAGCGTTCAGTATACTACATCCAAATTGCGGTAAATGCGGACCAACGCTGAGTCGCCGCCGATGGCTCTAAGGCACGGCAGCTTGCCCATCCCAACCCTTTGCCTCGTCGAGTGCCCTTTCCAGGGCGTGGCCGACGATGACCATCTCCGGGATCAGCGTCCCGGCGAAGCGCCTGACCGTTTCGCGGGCCAACGGCGCGGCGGCCAGTGCCG
>CAYNFA010000272.1:0-5895 GCA_964396345.1 uncultured Thalassobaculum sp. | reverse complement strand
GATGGTGTCGAAGATGTTGCGAACGATCAGGATCGGCCGGATCGACAGCATCGCCAGGCACGCCCGCAGACGTACGCTCGCCACCAGATGGCCGCGCACCAGCGAGCGCGACCGCAGTTCGCGAACGGCGACCGACTTGTCGAAGCCGATCTCGCGATAGGCGTTCTGCGGGTGCAGGCTGCCGAGCCGCAACCCGAGCTCAACGCCAAGGACGGCTTCGGCCGCGGCGGTCGGCACCCGCTGGAACGTGTTCAGCAGGAGCACCGTCGACGGCGGCGTCGGTGGATAGCCGAGGGCGGCAGCGGCGAACGGCCGAAGGGCGTCGGTCCAGTCGCGTTCGGCGATCACCGTCTCCAGCAGCGCGAGGTTCAGGACGACAGGGCGCGCCGCGAACCGCCGCTCCAACAGCGCCTGGTAGGCATCCGGGGTCGCGAACGCGGCGGCGGCCCGTTCTTCGGCAAACAGCGCGCCGGCGTCGCGCGGCGGCCCGCCCGCACCCGGCGTCCTGGGATCGCTCATCCTGACGTCCGGGGCGAGAGCTGGAATGGCTCTTGAAAAATCCTTCGGCGCCCGTTGTGCGTTACGGACCGGGGCCCCGGCACGAGTATTCTACTGCCCATTTGACCAGCCAACAGTCACCAGCCGCAAGTTCCGTCGCTATCAGCCGCTGGCAATCAGATCCACCTTCCCAGCGAGGCAAGCTGCAACTAACTTAAAATTCGTTTAAGGCTTACTAATTGATCCGGGAAGTTTTGATCAATGGTCATTGTCGGGCTTCAATGCGGTCACGACGCCTCGGTAGCGGTCCTGGCTGACGGCAGGGTGCTTCTGCATCTGGAGCGGGAGCGCGACTGCCGGCTCCGGCACGTGCACTGGATGACGGCGGACCTGATTAACGACGCGCTCGCCTATTGCGGCCTGTCGGCGCGCGATGTCGACCTGTTCGCGCTGTGCGCGACGCAGTCGACCTACTTCGGCTCCGAAACACCCGACCGCCTGCGGTTTGACTACACATGGGAAACCGCCGAGCGGGTCGGGGCTGACGGCTTCCGCCGCACGGTGTTCGATCGTGCGGCATCGATTTCGGCACGCGCCTCCTTCGTCGACGATGCCGGCGTCCTGCGCGTCTACAACTGCGAATGGCCGGACACGCTCGATGCCTGGACCAGCGACCGGGGGATGCGGCTGATCGACGATCTCGATGGCGCGGTTCTCGGACAGATTTTCAACGAACCGAGCCTAGCCAGGATCAACGTGCTGCCGATGGCCGTCACCCTCGACGGCCGGACCGTGCCGGCGATCGGGGTCATGCATCACCTGTCGCACGCGGCGGCGGCGTTCTATCAGTCGGGTTTCGAGACCGCCGCGGTGCTGTCGCACGACAACGGCAGCCCGCGGCGCACCGACACAGCCTACAACGGCGGAATGCTGTTCTACGGCGAGGGCACCTCGTTGCGGCCGATCTGGACCGCCCCGATACCGGCGGGACGGCTCTACAGTCGTTCGGCGCGGTGGATCGGGCTCGGCGGCTTCGCCGGTCCCGGCAAACTGATGGGGCTGTCGGCGTACGGTCGGCCGGCGTTGCACGACCCGCGGTTCGTCGGCGACGTCGACGCCCTGGCCGATCTTTACATCAACCAGAGCCGGGGCGCGGAATGGTCCAGTGTCTACGGCTGGTTCAAATCCGTCGAACAGCGTGCCGAGGAACTCGGGTACCGAATGGACGAGGGCGCGTTCAGCGCCTTCGGCAAGGACCTCGCGGCGAGCGCCCAGCAGACCTTCGAGGACCTGACGTTGTATACGCCCTCGAACGGCTGCGGACGTTGCTCGCGAAGGCCGGACGGATGGGGCCCAACCTCTGCCTCAGCGGGGGATCCGCGCTGAACTGCCCGACCAACAGCCGGATCGTGGAGGAGACCGAGTTCACGTCCGTGTTCGTGCCGCCGTCCTGTGACGACGGCGGGCTGTCGATAGGGGCCGCCCTCTATGTCCATCATCATATGCTCGGGCACGAGCGCATCGTGACCCGTGACCGGGGCGAAAGCGTCGCCGCCCTCGGCCGCGCGGCGTCGGCGTCGGCGGTCAGCCGGGCGCTCGACGGCGCAGCCCAGGAATTCGACGTCGAGCGCGGCGTCGACCTCGCCGAACGCGCCGCCGAGGACCTCGCCGCCGACCGGGTGGTGGCGCTGTTCCAGGGCCGGGCGGAGAGCGGGCCCAGGGCGCTCGGTCATCGCTCGCTGCTCGCCGACCCGCGCCCGCACGCCAACTGGGAACGGATCAACACCGTCAAGTCCCGCGAGTGGTGGCGGCCGTTCGCGCCGGCCTGCCTGCAAGAGCGGCTGCGCGAGCACTTCGACGGCGGTCCGGCCGATTCGCTGCACATGCTGTTCAACTACCGGGTACGGTCCAAGAAACTCGGGGCGGTCACCCATGTGGACGGCTCGGCGCGGGCGCAGACGGTGCGGCCCGGCAGCGGCCCGTTCCGTCAGATCATCGAGGCGTTCGACAGGCGCACCGGCATCCCGGTTGTGCTCAACACCTCGCTCAACGGTCCCGGCGAACCCATCGTCGAGACTCCGGATCAGGCGATCGAATTCCTGCGTCGCCCCGGCGTCGATGTTCTCTACGTCGAAAGCAACCGCCTAGCGAAGCGGCGCCTCCATCGCTGACTTGAGCCAACCACGACTATGCAGCGGGCTAGCAAGCCATGCTCGACTGGATTCATTCACAATATCTCGAGTGTCGGGATCGCGGTCACGAACCGAGCGCCCCAGGCCCGGGCGTAGGACAGTTGCGCGGCAATCTCCTCGCGCAGGTTCCAAGGCAGAATCAGGATCAGTTCCGGCCGATCCTCCTTGAGCCGCTGCACGCCGACCACCGGGATCCGGCTGCCGGGGAGGAACCGCCCCGCCTTGCCGGGGCTGCGGTCGACCACGTAGGGCAGCAGGTCGGGGCGCACGCCGGCGAAGTTCAACAGCGTGTTGCCCTTGGCCGCCGCTCCGTAGGCGGCCACGCTGCGGCCGTTGGCGCGGGCGTCGATCAAGGTGGCCAGCAGCGCGTTCTTGCAGCGCTCCGCGCGCGCCTGGAGGCCGGCGTAGAAATCCGCGGAGGCAACCCCGAGGGCCCGCTCGCGGTCGCGCGTGGCGGCGAGACCGCCGGTCACCTCTCGCTGCCCATTTCCCGTCAACTCGACCAAGACCCGCAGGCTACCGCCGTGGGTCGGGACTTCCTCGACGTCGAAGGCGCGCAGCCCGGCCGCAGCGAGGATGCGCTCAACGGCGGTCAGCGACAGGTACGAGTAGTGCTCATGATAGGCGGTGTCGAACTGGCCGGACGACACCATGTTCACGACCCACTGGAACTCGATGGAGGCAACGCCGGCCGGGGCCAGCACGGTTGCGATCCCCTCGGCAAAGTCCAGAATCGCCGGAACATGGGCCAAAACATTGTTGGCGATGACGAGATCGAAGGGGCCGTGTTCCGACAGAAGTTTCCGGGCAAGAGTGTTGCCGAAGAAAGCCTCGACGATCTCGAGCCCGCGCCCACGGGCGGCCGCAGCCGTCGCCGCCGTTGGCTCGACTCCGAGGCAGTGAATGCCTCGGGCGGCAACCCGCTCGAGCAGACAGCCATCGTTGGCGGCGATCTCCAGCACCCGGCTTTTGGCGTTCAGGCCGAACCGGGCAACGAATTGTTCCACGAAGCGCTCTGCATGGGCGGTCCAGGTCGACGACACGGAACTGAAGAAGCCGTAGTCGTCAGTGAAGAGCCGCTTCGGGTCGATCGGATCGGCGGTCTGGACGAGCCAGCAATGTGTGCAGACCACGCAGCGCAGCGGATACCACGCCTCCGGCTCGCGCAGCGCCGCCACCGTCAGGTAGGCGTTGGAGGGCGGCGCGGTGCCGAGGTCGAGAAACGGCACCATCAGGATATGGCCACAGAAACGACACGCCATGAGCCGGCTCCGCTGTCAGGGGTCAGAAAAGGAAGTTACGCATCGCGCTCGGACAGCGCTCCACGGCTATCTGATCGCCATACCCGGGTCGAGTGGATGAACACCCTCCCTGGCTGGCCGCCAAGAAAGCCCTGGTGTGCAGGTACACCACCCGGCAACGCAGGCTGAGGCTCTGGAAACCATGGGCCATTCCCTTGGGGACCAGGAGGAGGCCGAGGCCGTCTCCTCAAAAAGGATCTCGGCATGCCAGCGGCGGGGGTCAGAGACTCCAGCCGAGATCAACGGCGACATCGAAGGCGCGCTCTCGATGTCCCACGTCTTCTCCGCGAATTGTCTGTGGAAGCCGCTCGCCAAGAACGATTTACCGGATCAGCGGTTCCAGGTCGTGCGGTCGACGGCGAGATCGGTGATGCCGACGAGGTAGATAACCTGCCTTGAAACCATCCGGATGACATCCATATACCATCCATGTGGATGGAGATCTCATCATGCCCGATCAGCTTCGGCAGCTTCGCGACCGCCCGCCCGAGACCGAGAAGATCACCATCAATCTCGGCTACGTCGATCTAGGACGGGTCGACCTGCTGGTTCAGGAGGGTTTCTACTCCAACCGCAGCGACTTCATCCGGACCGCCATCCGCAACCAGTTGACCAGCCACTCCGAGCAGGTCTCCCGGTCGATCGACCGGCACACGCTCGAGGTCGGGCTGCGCGACTTCGGCGTTGCCGACCTGGAGGCCGTCCGGGCCGCCGGCGAAACGCTGCACGTCAAGGTGGTCGGCCTGGTGCGGATCGCCCCCGACGTGACGCCAGAACTCGCGCTGGCGACCATCGGCTCGATGACGGTTCTGGGCGCTCTTCAGGCTTCTCCCCGGATCAAGGCCGCACTGGCCCCCCGCCTCAAATAGCCGCTTCGGCGGCAACAAAGGACACCCACCATGAGCAACGACTTCGTCGCCGAGATCCTGCGCGCGACCGGCACGCTGCGGTCGGGGGATCCAGCCGGCGCCACCGACATCATCCAGGCCGCCCTGGCGGCGGGCGGCCTCCGGCAACAGGGCGGCGATCCGGCACCGCGGCCGCCGGCCGACGGACCCAACGTGCAACCGCGGCCTCGACGGTCCCTGGATGAGGTGGTGCGGACGCTGGCCGAAGGCCGCCGGAAGCTTCGCCCAATGGGCGCTCCATCAGGCCGGAATCGCACGGTCGACGTGTCCCTGCCCGAAGCGGCGGAGTTCCGCGACCTTCAGCATTCGCACCCGGCCGGCGCCCGGCGCTACCGCCTGTACGTACCGTCGACTGGCGCCGAGGGGCTGCAGGGCCTGATCGTGATGCTGCACGGCTGCACGCAGAATCCGGAGGACTTCGCCGCCGGGACCGGGATGAACGCCGTCGCCGAGGAGCACCGGCTGCTGATCGCCTACCCCGGACAGACCGGCAGCGACAACGCCATGTCTTGCTGGAACTGGTTTCGTCCCGGCGACCAGGGGCGCGGCGCCGGTGAGCCGGCAATCCTCGCGAGCCTGGCCGAGAGCATCCGGGACGAGTTCGCGATCGATCCCGACCGGGTGTTCGTGGCGGGTCTATCGGCCGGCGGCGCCATGGCGGCGATCCTGGGCGAGACCTATCCCGAGCTCTTCACCGCGATCGGCGTGCATTCCGGCCTCGCCCCCGGATCGGCAACCGACGTCGCCTCGGCCTTCGCGGCCATGCGTGGCCAGGCTGGCGTCGGCGCGGCGACGGCCGCCGGGCACCCCCGGGCGGGCGCCCCCCGTGTCATCGTGTTCCACGGCAGCGCGGACACGACCGTGCATCCCTCGAACGCGGCCCGGATCGTGGCCCGTCACGCCGGCGAGCCGGCGCAAAGCCGGCGCACCGAGCACGCCCCGTCGGGCGGACAGCGCGGGTACGCCCGCCTGGTCGCGGAACGCCACGACGGCAGG
>CAYNFA010000271.1:0-5897 GCA_964396345.1 uncultured Thalassobaculum sp. | reverse complement strand
CCAGGCCCGTCGTCTCCGTGTCCAGCACGATCTCGCGCATGCACCCCCCTCGTCACGTCGCATGGCCCGGACCAGCCCGGTCAGGCGCCGCATCGTCACTGCCCGACCGAGCCCGGTCGGTATCACCACGTCGGCGCGCCGCCGCTTCTCGCGGTCCGGCATCTGCTTCGCCAGGATAGCGGCGAGCCGCTGCTCCGTCATCCCCGGCCGGGCCAGGACGCGCTGCCGTTGCACCGCCGCCGGAGCGCTCACCACGGCGACGACGTCGCAGCGTCCGTGGCCATCTCCCTCGAGCAGCAACGGCACGTCGAGCACCACCAGCGGTGCCCGCCGGCGGCGGCTCGCCGCCAGAAACCGGGCTGTCACTCGCCGCACCAGGGGATGCACGATGGCCTCGAGCCGGGCAAGCGCGGCGGCGTCGCCGAACACGCGGGCGCCAAGCCCGGCACGATCGACGGCGCCGTCGCGCACCACCCCCGGAAAGGCCGCGGCGATGGCGGGGACGGCGCCCCCGCCGGCCGCCAGCAGGCGGTGAACCGCGGCGTCAGCGTCGTGGACCGGCAACCCCAGGCGGCGGAGCATGGCCGCCGCCGTCGACTTTCCAATGCCGATCGATCCGGTCAGCCCGAGGACCTTCATCAGCTCGCCAGGACGCGGTGCACCCTCAGGAAATCCAGCAGCGGCAGCAGCGGGAGGCCGAGGACGGTGAAGTAGTCGCCCTCGACCGCCGTGAACAACTGGGCGCCGAGGCCCTCGAGCTGATACGCGCCGACCGACGCCTGCACCTCGTCACCCACGGCGTCGAGATAGGCCTCGATGTAGGCGTCGGACAGCGGCCGCATGCGCATCCGAACCGACTGCACGGTGTGCCAGATCCGCACGCCCGCGCGGGCGACGACGGCGCTGGTCACAAGCCGGTGATCGCGACCAGCCAACGCCCGGAGAGTCGCCGAGGCGTGATCGCGATCGACCGGCTTCTCGAACCACACGCCGTTGCAATCGAGCATCTGGTCGGAGCCGATCACCAGCGCGTCCGGATGGCGGCGTGACACGGCGATCGCCTTCAACTCGCCGAGCGCGACCGCGACATCGTCCGCCGACGCGCCTTCAGCGCCGAGCGACTCGCGTACCGCGGCCTCGTCGATGCCCGGGACCGACACCGTAAACGGCACCCCGGCGGCCGCCAGCATCCGTGCCCGGAAGCGGCTGCCCGACGCCAGGTACACGGGCACCGCGGCGGCGGCCGCCGCCGTCAGAGACAATCCGACCCCACGGTCATCCATTGTCGTTGTCCCCATTGGTGTTGCCATTGCCGAGATGCTGGAGCACCGCGGCGGCGGTCTCCTCGATCGAACGCCGGGTGACGTCGATCACCGGCCAACCCTGGCGTTCGAACAGCCGGCGCGCGTCGGTGACTTCCTTACGGACGACCTCCAGGGCCACATAATCGGTCTCCTCACGCTGCTTCAGCATCAGAACCCGGTTGCGGCGAACCTGGATCAGCCTGGTGGGGTCTGTCGTCAGACCCACGACCAGCGGCCGGTCCAGGCGGAACAACTCCTCCGGCGGGGCGATTCCGGGAACCAGCGGCACATTGGCGGTCTTGTAGCCGCGGTTCGCCAGGTACAGCGAGGTCGGGGTCTTGGAGGTGCGCGAGACCCCGACGACCACGATATCGGCCTCCTCGAGATCGTGCACCAACTGGCCGTCATCGTGCGCCAGGGTGAAGTCCATGGCCTCGATGCGCCGAAAATAGGCGGCGTCCATTTCGTGTTGCCGGCCCGGGCGGCCGTGCGACTGCACCCCGAGATGGGCACCCAGCGCCGACAGGATCGGGTCGAGGACGGCGATGCAGGGCAGTTCCAGCCGGCGGCACGCGTCCTCCAGCCGACGGCGCAGCTCGGGGTCGACCAGGGTGAACAGCACCGGGCCCGGGTGCGCTTCAACGCCGGCGACCACCTTGTCCAGATAGCTGCGGGTCCGGACCAGCGACCAGACGTGCTCCTTCGCGCGGACCCCGTCGAATTGCACAAGGCAGGCCCGGGCGATCTGGTGGTTGGTCTCGCCAGTGGCGTCAGACACAAGATGCAAGTGCAGGATCGGAGCCGAGGTCATGCACAGACCCTTGGGGACAAGTGGATGGCAACCCGCGGGTTATCCCCGACCGAGCCCGGATAGCCGAAGATATGCCTAACCGGGCACCGCGCAACCGCCGGTTTGCGCACCGGCGGATGGATTCTGCGGCGTCCTGAGGGAAACGGGGAGCAAAGCACCAGGCCGCAAATCATCCCCGCTATCCACGCTGTTCCCGCGCGGCCCCCCGCCCAGGGTTTCCGCCCAGGACGCGAGGCTTGTCCACCGCCAGACCCCAATCCATGGCGGCGCCTGGACGGCACGGCGCGGACAGGGGACAGAGTCGGGGGCAGCGGATAATCCCCGGTGTTCCACCATACAACTGCTACCTCCCTTCAAAATTCATATAAATAGTTTAGTGATAGAGGTGACCCATGGAGCCTGACCGGATGACTCGATCCCCACTCCTGAGCGCACTCGCTGGCGAAGCCTTGGACACCCCACCGATCTGGTTGATGCGCCAGGCCGGGCGCTACCTTCCGGAGTACCGGGCGATCCGCGCGAAGGCCGGCGGCTTCGTCGACCTCTGCCTCACGCCCGACTTGGCGGCCGAGGTCACCCTGCAGCCGATCCGGCGCTATGGGTTCGACGCGGCCATCCTGTTTTCCGACATCCTGATGGTGCCGTGGGGGCTCGGTCGATCGCTGCGCTTCGACGAAGGCCGTGGCCCGATCCTGGAGCCGATCACCCAGCGCGCCGAGATCCCGGTCTTCGATCCCGACGCCTTCCACGCGGCCCTCAGCCCGGTCTACGAGACGGTGTCGCGGGTGCGCGCTGGCCTTCGCCCGGAGACCGCGCTGATCGGGTTCGCCGGTTCGCCCTGGACGGTCGCGTCCTACATGGTCGAGGGCGGCAGCAGCCGTGACTTCGCGACGTTCAAACTCTGGGCGTATCGCGATCCCGAGGGTTTCGGGGTGCTGATGGACACGCTGGTCGACGCCACGGTCGGCTACCTTGATCGACAGATCCAGGCCGGGGCCCAGGTGGTCAAGCTGTTCGACAGCTGGGCGGGTGCCGCTCCCGAGGTACTCTTCGAGCGGGGCGTGGTGCGGCCGACCGCGGCGATCGTGCAGCGGCTTGCGGCTCTTCACCCGACGATCCCGGTGATCGGCTTCGCCCGTGGCGCAGGCGCCCAGACGCGCGCGTATGGGGCGGCGACCGGGGTGACGGCGCTGGCCCTCGATTCCAGCATCCCGCTCGCCATGGCCTGCGCGCTGCAAGCGGAACGCCCGGTGCAGGGAAACCTCGACCCGATGGCGCTGGTGGCGGGTGGTGACGCGCTGACGATGGAGGTCGACCGGATCCTGGAGGCGCTTTCCGGTGGGCCGTTCATCTTCAACCTTGGCCACGGGATCGTCCCGCAGACTCCGCCCGAGCATGTCGCGGCGCTGGTGGCGCGGGTGCGCGGCTGACGCTGCCGGGTTCGGCCCGGACGGGGGTGAGGCATGGACTGGTACGGGATTCTGAAAGCCTTGCATATCCTGGCGATGGTTGCCTGGATGGCCGGACTGTTCTATCTGCCCAGGCTGTTCGTTTATCACGCCGAGGCGGGGCCCGGCACGCCGCAGTCGGAAACCTTCAAGATCATGGAACGGCGGCTGTTGCGCGCCATCATGAATCCGGCGATGCTGGCGACGTGGATTTTCGGGCTCTGGATGCTGTATCTGGTTCCGGGCTGGCTGTCCGAGGGATGGCTCCACGCCAAGCTGATCCTTGTGGTGCTGATGACCGTGGTGCACCATCTCAACGTCCGCTGGTACAAAACGTTCGAGCGCGACGGGAACACGCGCTCCTCGCGTTTCTACCGGGCCTGGAACGAGGCCCCGACCGTCCTTCTCGTGGGGATCGTCTTCCTGGTGATCCTCAAACCCTTCTAGGTTTAGGTCGTATACAGAACTCGATGATTGACAACCCTGACGCGTTTCGGTAACGCGTTGGAAAAACCGCCCAAAAGCGGTCGTACTTCCTTCCGGGACAACTCGCGTCGACACGACACTGGCCGCAGGCCGGTGGGACCGGCAGAACCGAAGCGCCGCGTCGTCCCCAATCCATAAGTTCGGATCCGATGAATCTCCAAGAATTAAAAGCCAAGTCGCCCGCTGATCTTCTGGCCTTCGCTGAAGAGCTGGAGATTGAGAACGCTAGTACCCTGCGCAAGCAGGATATGATGTTCGCGATCCTCAAGCAGCTCGCAGATAACGATGTGCCGATCTACGGGCAAGGGGTGCTCGAGACCTTGTCGGACGGCTTTGGTTTTCTCAGGTCTCCTGAATCGAACTACTTGCCTGGTCCTGACGATATCTATGTATCGCCGAGCCAGGTCCGGCGCTTCGGTCTGCGGACCGGTGACACCGTGGAGGGCGAGATCCGCGCGCCCAAGGACGGTGAGCGGTACTTCGCGCTGCTCAAGGTGAACTCGATCAACTTCGAGGATCCGGACGCCGTCCGCCACCGCATCAACTTCGACAACCTGACGCCGCTGTATCCCGACGAGAAGCTGAAGCTCGAGGTGCCGTTCCGGCCCGAGGCTAAGGAATACACGACGCGGGTCATCGACTTGATCTCGCCGCTCGGCAAAGGCCAGCGCGCCCTGATCGTGGCACCGCCGCGCACCGGCAAGACCGTGATGCTCCAGAACATCGCGCACGCAATCGCCGAGAACCATCCCGAGATCTATCTGATCGTGCTGCTGATCGACGAGCGGCCGGAAGAAGTCACCGACATGGACCGTTCGGTGAAAGGCGAAGTGATTTCCTCGACCTTCGATGAGCCGGCGACCCGCCATGTCGCGGTCACCGAGATGGTGATCGAGAAGGCCAAGCGCCTGGTCGAGCACAAGCGCGACGTGGTGATCCTTCTGGACTCGATCACCCGCTTGGCGCGAGCCTACAACACCGTGGTCCCGTCATCGGGCAAGGTGCTGACCGGCGGTGTCGACGCCAACGCCCTGCAGCGCCCGAAGCGGTTCTTCGGCGCTGCCCGTAACATCGAGGAAGGTGGCTCGCTGACCATCATCGCGACCGCCCTGATCGACACCGGTTCGCGCATGGACGAAGTGATCTTCGAAGAGTTCAAGGGCACCGGCAACTCGGAGATCATTCTGGATCGCAAGCTGGCCGACAAGCGGACCTTCCCGGCGATCGACATCACCCGGTCGGGCACCCGCAAAGAGGAACTTCTCGTCGACAAGCCGGTGCTCTCGAAGATGTGGGTGTTGCGCCGGATCCTCATGCAGATGGGAACGGTCGACGCCATGGAGTTCCTGGTCGACAAGCTGAAGCATTCCAAGAACAACGCCGATTTCTTCGACGCCATGAACTCCTGATCGTCCGGGTTCCGACCGGACGGCCGGGAGCGGCAACAAAAAAGGGCGGGTCCAGCGGACCCGCCCTTGGTGTTTGCGGGCGCCGGATGCGCCCGTGGTTGCCGATCGCTACGGCAGCAGGATGGTTGACCCGGTGGTCTTGCGGCCTTCCAGGTCCTGGTGCGCCTTGACGGCGTCGGCCAGGGCGTAGGTCTGGTCGATGTTGATCTTGACCTTGCCGCTGGAGACCGCGGCGAACAGGTCGTTGGCCATCTCCGCCAAGCCTTCCTTGGTGGCGGTGAAGGTCATCAACGTCGGCCGGGTGAACACCAACGATCCCTTCTGGGCGAAGATCCCGAGATCGACCGGCGGGATCGGCCCCGACGCTTGGCCGAAGCTCACCATCGTTCCGCGCGGCCGCAGGACGTCCAGCGAAGCCGGCCAGGTGTCCTTGCCGATC
>CAYNFA010000270.1:0-5915 GCA_964396345.1 uncultured Thalassobaculum sp. | reverse complement strand
CGACCGGTCGGCCCTGGACGCTGAACTCGCGGAACTGACCGCCCGGTTCGACGACCAGGACCAGCGCACCCGGGACCTGTTCGCGGCGCGCGGCAGGGCCGCCGACCGGGTCGATGCGGTCGGCGGCGACGACGCCGTCGCCCGCATCGAAGAGCGGCGGCGAACCACGTTGCTGGAGATCGAGGACAAGGCGCGGCAATACCTGCGCCTGCGAGTCGGGGTGGTTGCCGCCGAGCGGGCGCTTCGGGCGTACCGGGACGAGCATCGCAGTTCGATGATGGCCCGCGCGTCGGAGGCGTTCCGCACGATCAGCCGCGGGGCCTATTCCGAACTCGCCACCCAACCGGACCGGGACGGCGACATTCTGATCGCGATCGCCGCCGACGGCGGGTCGAAAGTTGCCTCCGATCTGTCCAAGGGTACCCGGTTTCAGCTCTACCTCGCCCTGCGAGTGGCCGGGTTTCACGAGTTCGCGCGGGCGCGCCGCCCGGTGCCGTTCGTCGCCGACGACATCATGGAGACCTTCGACGACTTCCGTGCTGAGGAGGCGTTTCGGCTGTTTGCGGAGATGGCCGAGACCGGGCAGGTGATCTACCTGACCCATCACCGTCATCTTTGCGAGGTTGCACGGCGGGTCTGCCCGGATCTGCGGATGCATGAACTGCCGATGGCGCCGTGACGGCGAGCCCTGACCGCATCGCGTCCAGCCCCGCGCACCCGGCGTCACACCCGCGCCGCGCAGCGGGCTTGATCACCGTCGGCCCGGCGCGCGAGGCTGCGGGTTCGAGGACCCGCCCGGTGTCCTGACGGATTTCGCAGCGAGCAGCAGGACCATGACCGTGATCAGGGACCGAGCGTGATCACACGCCGCGCGGTGTGGGCGCTGGCGGTGGCGGAAACCGTGGTCTGGGCCGGCACGCTCTACATCTTCCCGGCCCTGCTGATCCACTGGGAGGCAGATCTCGGCTGGTCGAAGACCACCCTGGCCGGGGCGTTCACCCTGGCGGTGCTGATTTCGGCAGCGGCCGCGCCGCTTGCCGGGCGCCTGATCGACACCGGCCACGGCGTCCGCCTGATGACGATCGGCACGCTGGCCGCCGGGGGGCTGGTCGGGATGCTCGCCCTGGTCCACGCGGTCTGGCAGTTCTACGCGGTCTGGGCTTTGATCGGCGTGGCCGCCGCCGCCTGTTTGTACGAGCCCTGCTCGGCCTTCCTGATCCGCACCCAGGGAGCCGATGCGCGACGGGTTCTGACCCAGATAACTCTGGTGACCGGGTTCGCGAGCGCGTTGGCGTTCTCGGGCGCCAACGCCGTCGCCGAGGTCTGGGGCTGGCGCACCGCCGTCCTGGTGTTCGGCGCCGTAATGCTGTTCGTCGCGGCACCGCTGTTTCATGTCGGCGGTCGCGCGGCCGACAGCAGCGACCCTGGCGACATCCGAGCCGGGGCGGGGCGGAGTGGCTCCGGCGCGCTCCGCGCAGCGGTGCGACGACCGGCGTTCTGGCTGCTCGGGGCCGCGTTCTCGATGATCGCGCTCAGCCACGGCGTCCTGATCACCCATCTCCTGCCCATGCTGGCCGAGCGCGGGGTGGCGACCGGGGTGGCCGTTCTGGCCGCCTCCGGGATCGGGCCGATGCAGGTGGTCGGCCGGCTGGCGATGATGTCCGTCGAGCGCCGGGTGTCGATGAACGCTGTGTGCGGTCTGTCTTTTGCCCTGATGATTGCCGCGATGATCGCGCTGATCCAGGCGGGTGCCGAGCCCTGGCTTCTGGCGGGGTTCGTTGTGCTGCAGGGCGCCGGCTATGGCGTCACCGCCATCACCCGACCGGTGGTTGCGGCCACGGTGCTCGGCCGCGAGGGTTTCGGCGCGGTCTCCGGAGCCCTGGCCCTGCCGTTCGTCACCGCGTCCGCGGTCGCGCCGACCCTGGCGGCCGCGGTGTGGACCATCGGCGGCTACGACATGGTGCGCTCGGGCCTGCTGGTCGTTCTGGGAATCGCCGCCGTCAGCTTCTTCCTGGCGGTGGCGTCGAGCCGGCGGAGTTGACAGTGGGGTGCGCGGGGGGCTGCGTTGCCGCTGGCAATCGGATCGCGCTAGCCTGACCGCGCCAGTCGACGAAACGCTTGACGCGAGATGGGACCATGGGCGCCGACCAGACCGCACGCATCCTCGCCACCGTGACCGACTGGCTGACCCGGTTTGAGGCCGCGGTCGGCAGCGGCGATCCGGCCGGAATCGCGCCGCTGTTCCTGGATGACGCGCACTGGCGCGACGCCATGGCGCTGACATGGCGCATCGTTACGGTCAGCGGTGCCGACGCCATCGCCGGCGAGCTGGCGCCGCGGGCTCAGGCGCGCGCGGTGCGCGGCCTGCGGGTCGATCCCGGGCGCTGCCCGCCACGGGTGGTCAGCCGAGCCGGCGTGGAGGCGATCGAGGCACTGATCGCCTTCGAAACGGATGCCGGTTGGTGCAACGGCGTCGTTCGCTTCCGACTGGGTGGCGATCCGGCGGCGTCGGCGAGGGCTTGGACGTTGCTGACCGCGCTGGACGAGTTGCGCGGGCACGAGGAGGCGACTCTTCGGGCGTCTCGCGAGGGGCCGGTGTTCGACCGGGAGTTCCACGGCCCGAACTGGGCCGACCGGCGACGCGAGGCCGTCGCCTACGCCGATCGCGATCCGGCCGTGCTGATCGTCGGCGGCGGTCACGCCGGGCTGACGATCGCCGCCCGGCTCGGCCAATTGGGCGTCGACACGCTGGTGGTCGACCGCATGCGGCGTGTCGGCGACAACTGGCGCCTGCGCTACCACGGACTGAAATTGCACAATCAGGTGCACAGCAATCATCTGCCCTACATGCCGTTCCCGCCGACCTGGCCGACCTACATTCCCAAGGACATGGTCGCCAACTGGCTGGAACTCTACGTCAAGGCCATGGAGATCAACTTCTGGATTGGCACCGGCTTCGAAGGGGCGGTCTACGACGACCGGAGCGCGACCTGGACCGCCCGGCTGCGGCGCGCCGACGGCTCGGTTCGGGAGATGCGGCCGCGCCACATCGTGATGGCGACCAGCGTCAGCGGCACGCCAAGCCTGCCGGACATCCCCACCCTGGACCGCTTCGCCGGCACCGTGACGCATTCCAGCGGGTTCACCGACGGCGCGCCGTGGCGGGGTCGAAACGTCCTGGTGTTCGGCACCGGCACCAGCGCCCACGACATCGCCCAGGACCTGCACGGCAACGGCGCGCGGGTGACGATGATCCAGCGCAGCCCGACCCTGGTCGTCAACATCGAGCCGAGCGCCCAGCTCTACGACGGCGTCTACCTGGGGCCGGGACCGTCCCTGGACGATCGCGACCTGATCAACGCGTCGATGCCGCTCGCCCTGATGCGCCGCGCCCACCGGCTGATCACCGACGAGGTCCGGCGGATCGACAAGCCGCTGCTCGACGGTCTGGAGAGGGCGGGGTTCCGGCTGGATTTCGGCGAGGACGGCACCGGCTGGCCGCTGAAATACCGGACACGCGGCGGCGGCTACTACTTCAACGTCGGCTGCTCCGACCTGATCGCCGCCGGCGTGATCCCGGTGGTGCAGTACGCCGACATCGAGAGCTTCGCGCCCGACGGTGCCTGGCTGCGGGATGGCCGTGCTCTTACGGCGGAGCTGATCGTGCTGGCCACCGGCTACAAGGGCCAGGAGCATATGGTGCGCGCCCTGTTCGGCGACGCCGTGGCCGATCGTGCCGGGCCGGTCTGGGGCTTCGATCCGGACACTCAGGAGTTGCGCAACATGTGGACGCCGACAGGTCACCCCGGGCTGTGGTTCACCGCCGGCGCGTTCTCGCAATGCCGGGTCTACTCGAAGTACCTGGCGCTTCGCATCAAGGCCGAGGAGCTCGGTCTCTGCGCCGGATAGCCGTCGCCCAAACCGCTCAAGCCGGCGGCGGGCAGTCCGTCGGGGAGTGGTCGACCAGGATCAGGTCCTCGACCGGGAAGCCCAGACCCCTGGCCGTCCCGACGATCCGGTCGCGGGTGTCGGCAGGCAGATCCGGCCGGCGCGCCAGGATCCACAGGTAGTCCCGGGTCGGCCCCGAGATCGCCGCCCATTCATAGCCCTCCTGATCGAGGGCGAACACATGGTAGCCGCCGGCGAACGGCCAGAAGAAGGTGACCGACAGACTGGCGACGTCGGGACTGCCCTGAAACTGCGCCTGCCCCTCGGCCTCCTTCCAGAGGCATTTGGAGCGCTCGAGTCCTCGGTTCAGGACGTCGACCGAGCCGTCGTTGCGAAGCCCGTAGTCGGCGGTCACGTTGCCGAGGCCGCGCTCGAAGCTGTGGTCGAGGCGCATGATCTCGAACCAGGTGCCCTGGTAGCGGGCGACGTCGAAGGGCGTTACCGGCGTCACACCCTCGGGCCGGCCGGTGCAACCGACCAGCAACGCGAAGGCCGCGACAGCCAGCGCTGCGGTTGTGAGCGCCCTCATGGCCGGTCCTCGACGCAACGGAATCCGATGTAGGCGACCGCGGTCTCCGGTGGCTTGCTGGCGCGGTGGTCGCGGTGCATCGGTCCGGCGCCATACCACCAGGACCCGCCCCGGGTGACGCGCTCGGATCCGGCTGCGGTGTCGACCCATTCCCAGACGTTGGCACCCATGTCGAACAGTCCGTTGACGCCCGCCGGCGTGGCGCCGGCAGGGGCGGGGCCGATGCCGCGCGCCAGCACGTCGGAACGGTCGAGCGCCGGGGTCGGGCCGCATTCATCCAGGCAGTTCGCCCCGGCCGGGCTGTCGCCGGTGGGGTAGGGGTATGCCCGCCCGGTCGCGAACGGCGCCGGCGGCGTCTTCCGCCGCTCGGTGTGCGCCGCCTCCAGCCACTCGGCGTCGGTCGGCAGGCGCTTGCCCGCCCACCGGCAGTAGGCCTGCGCCTCATCGTACGTGACGTGCACGGCCGGCTCGCCGTCGATGCCTGGAGTTCCGAAGGGAGTGCGCCAGGTCCATCCTGGCTTGCGGACCCACCCGGCTTCGTAGATCAAGCCGCCGCCGTCGCGCTCGGCGACAGTCACCATGCCGGTGGCATCGGCGAACGCCCGGAACGCTCCGATGGTCACTTCGGTCAGGTCGATGGCGAACCTGCCAATGGGCTGCGCGTCGGCGTGCGCCACCCCAATCTGGGCTAGGGTTACGGCAATCGGTAAAATGAGGAGCCTTTTCAACGAATCCCCCGAACGCCCGAGCCGGCCTAGCGGGCCACGACGTCGGCAGGCAGGAAGCGCCGCCGGTCGAGCAGCACGGCGGCAGCCAGGGTCTTGATGTTGGTAGGATCCTGCTCTTCCACCAGGGTGGCGTGATCTAGGCCTTCGGAACGCCTGGAGACGGATTCGACGCGCCAGTAGGTGATCCGGCGGTTTCCGAACGCGCCTTCACGGATGGACTGGAAGCGGGAACCGGCCTCGATCAGCATGCGGGAAGAGGTCATTTTACTGCCTGAGCCTTTTGACGTCTGTGCTCGATATAGCGCGATGTCGTCGACCGAGCAGGGGTCGACGTCGCGGAAGCGGTCGATGGTGTCGGCTGCCGCGGGCGGCAGGGGCCCGGTAGGAGGCGGTCTTCGTCAGGCGAAGAACCGGACACCGCCAAGCGCAAGGTCGGCGGAGAAGGCCCTTCCGATTGCTACCACGCCGAGGCGGCGAAGTCGCGTTGTGTCGAGCGGGGCGTCCGTCCGGTGCAGCGCGAAACCCGCGAACGGCATCCGCAGGGACTGCCAGACCGGCAGGGTCCTGAAGCCGTGGCGGTAGGATTGCCAGGGACGGATGAGGTCGGGCGTCCGCAGATGCACGCCGTACTCCTGATCCTCGCCGAACACGTCGAACTCGATGCCGGTCCAGAGGCCGGCGTCAACCGACTCGCCGCCGGGTGCCAGGTC
>CAYNFA010000269.1:0-5924 GCA_964396345.1 uncultured Thalassobaculum sp. | reverse complement strand
CGACGACGTGGCCGTCGCCAGCCAGTCGCGCATCCCGCAGATCGAGGTGGCGGTCGACTACGATCGTGCCGCCGCCTACGGAGTGGCGCCGAGCGAGATCACCGAGGCGCTTCAAAGCCTCGCGATGGGCGACCGAGTGTCCGAGATCCTGGACGGCGAACGCCGCTTCGATCTGGTGATCCGGATGAACGATTCCGACCGCACCACCGAAGGTCTCGCGGGCCTGCTGGTCGAAACGCCGCGAGGCCGTATTCCGCTCGCCGCGTTCGCCGACGTGCGCGAGACCGACGGTCCGAACAACATTCAGCGTGAGAACGCAAGGCGGAGCATCGTCGTGCGGGCGAACGCCGACAGCGCGGATATGAGCAACGTCGTCGAGCAGATCCGGGCGACGGTTGCCGCGACACCGATGCCGGCCGGCTACTTCACCGAACTCGATGGAACGTTTCGCGCTCAGGAGGAAGAGTCGTCAGCGATCCTGATGCTGGCATCGCTGTCGCTGGCGATGATCTTCGTCGTTCTGTACAGCCGATACCATCACGTGTCCCTGACGCTGATGATCATGGCGATCGTGCCGATGGCGATGGTGGGTGGCGTTGCCGGCCTTTGGCTGGCGGACCTGCCGCTGTCGATCGCCAGCCTGTTCGGGTTCGTAACGCTGGCCGGCATCACCGCGCGCAACGGCATCCTCAAGGTCAGCCACTACATCAACCTCTCGCTCCACGAAGGCGAGCGGTTCGGAGACGCCCTGTTGCTGCGCGGCAGCGAGGAACGCCTGGCGCCCGTGCTGATGACCACAGTTTCGGCGGGCCTCGCCCTAATTCCCTTGTTGTTCGGCGGCGATGAGGCAGGCAAGGCACTGCTGCATCCGATCGCCGTCGTGATATTCGGGGGGCTGGTCAGCACCCTGGTGCTCGACACCCTTCTGACCCCCGTGTTGTTCAAGATGTTCGGCCGCTCGGCCCTGGAAAGCCTGACCGCCGACCGCGCAAGGCGGGGTGGTCTGGAGGAAGCTTATTGAACCGACCCGTTGCCCGTCTCATCCTTCCGGAGGTCTTCAGATCATGCTGAAATCACTCATTCGCACCACTATCATCCTATCCATCGCGACGCTGCCGGTGGGGTTCGTCCTCGCCGGCCCGGCCGCCGCCCAGACCAAGCACCACAACGAACACAAGCACGATCACTCGGCGATGGCCAAGCACGGCGGAACCATCACCGAGGTCGGCGCCTACGACGCCGAAATCCTGATCGAGGCCGGCAAGATCGTCGTCTACATCTACGACGATCATGGCGACGACATCTCCAAGAAGGCCGGCAAGGGGGACGCGATCTTCGTCGTGTCCGGCGCCAGCAAGAAAGTAGCGCTGACTTCTGTCGCTGGTCGGCTGGAGGGCGCACTCGGGTTTGAGACCAAGCCGGGCGACGAATTGGACGCCGTCCTTCGTCTCGTGGTCGCCGGCAAAACTCACACCGGGAAAGCCGAGATTCATGCCAAATAGAGTTTCTCGGGCCTCATACGACAGATTCAAGCGATGACTTACGATCTGGCCGTCCTGCTGGCCCGTATCCCGCTCGATATAGCGGTGCCGATGATCCTCGGGATCGGCGTCCTGGTCTCGGCGCTCGGCACCTGGATCGTCAACACCGTCTACGCGCCGTTCCAGTTGGAACCGAACAACGTTCCGGCAGCCTCCAAGTTCAGCTTCCTCGGTGAGGTGTTCGCGCTGACCCTCGGCCTCGCGCTGATTGGCGCCTTCGACCACTACACCAGCGCCCAGAGCACGGTTCAGCGCGAGGTCGCCACCCTGGTAGCCCTCGATCGAGCCGCCGACGTCTATGACGAACCCGGCCAGGCCGAAATGCGGGCCCGCATGAAGTCGGCAGTGCGGGAGTACGCTCGCGCGGTGGTCGAGAAGGAATGGCGGACGATGAGTGTCGGGATCCCGAGCTTCGAGGTCACCCACAGGCTCGGGCAATTGTCGGACGCGTTCATGAAGGCCGAGCCGGTCACGGGAGCCCAGCAAGCGCTTCAGCAGAACACCGTCGAATGGGTCCGGGAGGTCGCCGAGAATCGGAGCTTCCGTCTGACGACCGTATCGCGAAGCCTGATATCGCTGGTCTGGGTGCTTATCCTGCTCGGCACGGTCGTAGCGATCATCTTCCCGTGGTTCTTCGGGACGGTGAACGTCTTCGCTCACGGCCTGATGTCGGCGATCCTGGTCAGCTTTCTGATGATGCATCTGGTGGTGATCCTGCACCTCGCCTACCCGTTTGTCGGCGAAACTGCCATAAGCCCGAGCGCCTTTCTGGCGGTCGCCCAGTAGAGGACATCCCGTCATGCCGCTGTCCGACGTCGTGATCGTGGACACCACCCTGCGGGAGGGCGAGCAGTTCATTCACGCCGACTTCTCGAGCGCGGCAAAGCTTGAGATCGCGCACGCCCTAACCGAGTTCGGCGTGCGCTATCTGGAAGTCACCTCGCCGGCCGCCAGCCGTCGCTCACGCGACGACGCCGCGGCGATCGCCGGAGCCGGACTGCCGGCGACGATCGCGGCCCACGTCCGCTGCCACAAGGACGACGCCGCAATCGCGCTCGATACCGGGGTCGAGGCACTGCACATGGTCATGGCGACCTCGCCGATCCTGCGCGCCGCCAGCCACGGCAAGGCGATCGCGGAGGTGGTCCGCATCGCCGCCGACGTCGCCGAATTTGTGCGCAAGCGCGCCCCGAACGTCGCCTTGCGGTTCTCGAGCGAGGATGCCTTCCGCTGCCCGTTGAACGATCTGATGAACGTGTACCTGCCGCTCGCTGAGCTTCGCCTCTACGACCGGTTCGGCATCGCCGACACCACCGGAGCCGCCACCCCGGACCGGGTGGCCGAGGTTGTCAACCTGCTGCGCCGCCTGACCGACACCCCGATCGAGTTCCACGGCCACAACGATATCGGCTGCTCGATCGCCAACGCCCACGCGGCGGTTTCGAACGGCGCCACGCACATCAACACCTCGGTCCTCGGCATTGGTGAGCGCAACGGCATCACGCCGCTCGAGGGACTGATCGCGGTGCTATACGCCGCCGACCGCGCCGGCACCGTGGCTCGATTCAAACTCGACGCCCTGCCGGGGCTCTGCCGAAGGGTCGCCGAGTTGGCCGGCGTCACCGTGCCGTTCAATCAGGTGCTGGTCGGCGAGACGGCGTTCAGCCACAAGGCCGGCATTCACACCAAGGCGGTCCACAACGACCCCCGGGCCTACGAAGCGCTCGATCCGGCGGATTTCGGGCTCACGCGCGAGATCTCGGTTGGCCATCGGTTGACCGGCTGGAACGCGGTGCGGGTGCGAGCTGACGCTCTCGGGCTTCGGCTGGCGCTCACCGACCTCAAGGAGGCGACAAACCGGGTCAAGCAGACCGCCGACGAGCGGCGCCTATCGCTCGACGACGTCGACCGCATCCTCGCTCAGGTCGCTGACGAAGCAACGGCGCGGGTATCCGCCCCGGTCAGCGTTCCCTGATCAGGATCGCGCAGACCGCGTAGACC
This sequence comes from uncultured Thalassobaculum sp., assembly GCA_964396345.1. GTDB lineage: Bacteria > Pseudomonadota > Alphaproteobacteria > Thalassobaculales > Thalassobaculaceae > Thalassobaculum_A. The sequence goes on along the minus strand of CAYNFA010000269.1, from coordinate 2,382 downwards.
ACCGCCAGCGCCGCGAACCCCGCTCCAAAGACAGTCAGCGCGGTACCGTCGCCGTGGGTCGCCAGCAGCAACGGCCCGATCAGTGTCGGTCCGAGGATGTGGCCAGCCCGCTCCGCCAGTCGGTACACCGCCAGCGTACGGTCGCGCCCCACCGACCGGGCCGCCCGACTCTCCGCCACGCGCGCCACCACCGGCGCCGCGATCAGACCCTGCCCGACGCCGAGAGCTGCCACCGCGACCACGATCGCAAGCCCTGCGGCGGCCGGCACGGAACTGCCGTCCAACGCCGATCGCAGCGACGCCGCGGCGGCGGCGATCGAGTCCGGCAGCCAGGGCGACCCTCCACCGGAGTCGCTGGCCAGCAGCAGTCCAAGGAGCCCAATGCCGCCGGCCAGCATCACCATCCCCAGCGTCAGCACCCCGTCGATCGAACCGAGGCGCGCGACGAGCCTCGGGGCCACGCCGGTCAACAGAAACGTGACCGCCGCGAAGACCATCAAGGCCTGGCCCACCTCGTCGTCGTCGTAGCCGTTGCCGTGCAGCAGCAGCGGCATGGCGAACAACGCCACGCCGGCGAGCGCGAACTTGGACGTGATTCCGACCAACACCAGCACCGCCATGAAGTCGGGTGCCCGGATCAACCGGGCGACCCCGCCGAGCAGGCCGATCGACTCTGCCTCGCGGGTACGGACCAACGAAGGCAGCAGGAACCAGACGTAGACGAAGCCCGCGACCGCGACCAAACCGGCGACGAACAGCACGTCACGGTCCGGGTTGAAGACCGCCAACAAGCCGCCGAGACCGGTTCCGACGATCAGTCCTCCGTTGTAGCCAAGAACCTGAACCGCCGCCGCGCGGGTACGCTGGGCCGGCCCCACCACCTCGAAGGCATAGGCCTGGACCGCAACCAGCAGCGTCCCTTGACCGACGCCGCTGAGCGCCCGGCCGGCGCACAACGCCCAGAACTCAGGAACCAACGCTGTCAGGAAAAGTCCGCCGCCGACCGCCGCCGTGCCGATCAGGAACAACCCCCTCAGGTCGATCCGCCCGGTGATGTGCGAGGCCGGCAGCAGCGCCGCCGTCAGGCCGACGAAGAACAGGGTGAACGGCAACGACACCCACCCCGATGGCAGCCCTTCGGCAACCACGGTTTCCTGGGCGAGTTCGGGGAGCAGCGCCAGCGACAGCGCGTCAGCAAATATCCCGAGGAAATACGCCGGCCGGACGAGCGCCAGCCGCGCGTCGCCGCCCTCCAATTGTGCGGCCCCATGCGACTCCCGTACAGCGCTCAGCAGCACGAGGGCGAACACCGCGCACCCGAAGAACAGCGCCACGAAGTTCCGCGCACCGGCGCCAAGCGCCGCCAGCACGACTGAGAGCGGAAGCTGCACCGACAGCACAAGATCCTGTCCGGAGCCCTGGTGAATCGGTAATTCGAAGATCAGCCGGTGCAGATCGTCCGGCCCGATTCCTGAACCCTGATCGACTCCGTCTACGCTGAACAGCACGCGATCCTGCTGGACCAGCGAGATCGCCGCGATGTTCGGGTTGATGCGGCGGTAGCCGTCCAGGGTTTCACCGACTCCGGAGAACGCCGACAACGGTATCCCCAGTTCGGTCGCCGCCGACAGCCGCGCCGCCATCGACCGCGCCAGCGCCTCGGCCTGCCCCTCGACACCCTTGCGGTACAGGTCGAACATCACGACCACCAGAACCGCCAAGTTGATCGCGATCATCGCCAGAAACACCGGGGTCAGCCAGCGCATGCCAGACGGACCGCGCGCCGCCATCAACCCGAGGCAAAGCACGAACACCCCGAACAAGCCGGCCGAGATCGCGAACACCGGGTCGAACCCCTCGTCGACCACCCGTTCGATGCGCTCGCGATCGATGTGCAGGACCACGGCCCCGACTTCGCCGAATTTGTCCCGAACCGGCAACTCGATCCGCAGGTCGCCTTCGGGCAGGCGCTCGAAACCGGTTCCTGCCTGACGCTCGATCAGATCCTGCTGCAGGATCTCGGTGTGGCAGAACCGGTCGCCGCTGCCGTCCTCGGCCTCGCAGTCCACCGGCTTGCCGCCAATGTCTGCGAGCGAGGTGGCGAGGATCGCCGGGTCAACCGTCCGTATCTGCTCGCTGCGGCGCCCAAAGCCGCCGAACTGGTCGAGCGGAAGCCCCGACTTGGCGAACTGGTCCACGGCGGTCTGAAGGGTGGCGCCGAGCTGCTCGATGCGTTCCAGGCGGATCTGTACGTAGACGCGCGTAGCCTCGCCATAGCCCACATAGGCGAACAGCAACAGGCTGACAGCCGCCAGGGCAACGCCCGGCAACACGCGCATCATGGTTGCCATGTCACTCCCGATCCGAGATCTGGGACAATGG
>CAYNFA010000268.1:0-5936 GCA_964396345.1 uncultured Thalassobaculum sp. | reverse complement strand
CGCCGATGGATCCGCCGACGGAGCGGCGGGGGGAGGCTGCCGTCGGGCGTGACCGCGCCTGGGCTGCCGTTCAGTGGAAGAACCGGCCGGCGTCGATGACCAGGCGATCGAGGACCCGGTCGGGCTCAGCCCGGCGACCGAGGCGATGTTGACGATCCGGCCCCGCCCCTGGGCCTTCATGACCGGCGCCACCGCCTTGATCAGCCGCATCGGGCCGGTGAGGTTCACGGCGATGATCCGGTCCCACTCCTCGATGGTCAGGCCGTCGAGGTCGGGGAACGGGATCGCCTTGTTGTAGGCGGCGTCGTTGACCAGGACGTCGATCCGGCCGAAGCGCGCGGCGACGTCGGCCACCAGCCGTTCCACCGAGTCGCCGTCGGTGACGTCGCAGGCGAACGCCCGGGCGTCGACGCCGTGCTCGCGCGCCAGCTCGGCGGCGACCGCCTCGGCCGGCTCGCGGCTCTGGGCGTAGACGACCGCGATCCGGGCGCCCTCGCGCGCCAGCGCGTGGCAGATGCGCTGCCCGAGGCCGCCGTTGCCGCCGGTCACCAGCGCGACCGCACCCTTGAGTTCCATTCCTCGCCTCCTCGCCCTCGGAGCGGCGAGGATAGCGGCTGCCGGGGCGCTTCTCCAGGCGTCGGCATGGGGCGGGCCGGCGTCGCGCAATCTTCACCACCAGGGCGCGCGGGTTCGGCTATCGTCCCGGCGACCGCCACCGACCCCACCGCCATCGACCCCACCGCCACCGACCCCGGAGTCTCGCATGCCGTCGCCCGCAGCCCATCCCGCCGCCGATCAGTCGCCTGCCGACCTGCCCGTCCTCGGCGCCGCCATGCCGGTCCGTTTCCTCGAGACCTACCGGGACTGGCTGGTCGAAGGCCGGCGCGACCTGGAGCTGCAGGACTTCATCCGGGCCGAGACCCTGAACGGCGACGGCTGGCGCCCCGCGGCCTCCCGCGCCCGGGCGCTGCTGTCGGGCCACACCGGCCGGCTCGGCATCCACGGCCCGTTCTTCGGCTTCACCATCGCCACCGAGGACCCCGAAATCCGCGCCGTGGTCCGACGCCGGATGGACCAGGGGCTGGATGTCTGCGAGGAGCTGGGCGCCACCCAGATGGTGATCCACAGCCCCTACACGACCTGGGACCACGCCAACCTCGACAACCTGCCGACCAGCCGCCAGGGCGTCGTCGACCGGGTTCACGCGGCCCTGGAGGGGGCGGTGCCGCGGGCCGAAGGGCTCGGCGTCGAGCTGGTCATCGAGAACATCGAGGACAAGGACCCGGCGCTGCGGGTGGAGCTCGCCCGCTCGTTCGACAGCCAGGCCGTGCGGGTGTCGATCGACACCGGCCACGCCCACTACGCCCATGTCTCGACGGGGGCGCCGCCGGTCGACCGCTACGTCCTGGCGGCGGGCGCGATGCTGGGCCACGTCCACCTGCAGGACGCCGACGGCTACGCCGACCGGCATTGGGCGCCGGGCGACGGCACCGTGCTCTGGGCTTCGGTGTTCCGGGCGATCGCGGCGCTGCCGGTCCGGCCCCGGCTGATCCTGGAGTTGCGGGATCACGCCGAGATCCCGCGCGGTGCCGGGCACCTGATTGCGCTCGGCCTGGCGCGCTGAGCGCGGGGCGGTCGGGCGTTACCGGTTGCGGCGCTCGATCGCGCCGGTCCTGGGGTCGATCCAGAACAACGAGATCGCCATGGCGGGGATCTCGCCCGAAAACGCCGAGCTGCGTTCCAGGCGCGAGCGGGCGGCGTCGGCAGCCTCGGTCCGGCTCAGGCTCGTCAACAGCTGCACCAGGTAGACCAGCGGCGTCTCGTCCTTCGGCATCTTGCCTTCGGCCCTGGCGATCAGGCGCTCCGCCGAGGCGGTGTCGCCGGCGGCCCAGGCCGCCAGGCCTTCGTTGAGGTCGATGTAGGCGGCGAGATTCCAGGGCGGCGATGCCGCTGCCGCCAGCTGCTCGCGGGCGGCGCGCGCGTGGTTCAGGGCGGCTTCCGGCTGGCGGCGGTTGATCGCCATGAAGGTGTAGTTTACCTCGCCGATGGCCTTGGCGCCGGCGGAAATGTTGGGGTCGCCATAGGCCCGCCGGAACGCCGCGTCGGCCTCCTTCGGGGAGTTGTCCATCAGGTAATGCAGGGCGTCGAGGGTGTGGAGCCCGGCCCATTCGGACTCCCGCCCGCTCGGCGCCGGTGTCTTGAGGGCGTTCTTGGTGTCGACGCGGGATCGGGCGAGTTGCGTCTCGTCGCCCTTGATCCCCGCCAGGAAGCGGCTGAGCGCGACCCTGTAAGGGGCGACACGCTCGAACGTCGCGGTGGCACCGTCGCGCAGGACCGCGACCACGTCGTTGTCGGCGCGGCGGATCTCCAGATGGATCGGGATGCTGTCGCGGTCCGACACCGTGAGGACGAGGCGGTAGGCTTCGTTCTCCTTCAACAGGGCGCCGGTGACCCGCAGCGTCTCCTGGCCGAACGCGTCCTGGATCGCGGACGTCAGGCCGCCGAGCTGGAGGGAGTCGCTGACCACGCCGACCACCGATTTGCGGGAGCTGATCCGCATCGACGGCCGCGAGATGGTGGAGGGGGCGTCGACGATGCGCTTGACCTCGGCGGCGAAGATTTCCTCGGCGGTCTGGCCGGTGAAGCCGATCTCCTCGACGGCCGGCGGGACCGAGATCGCCACCGACAGCGTGTTGGCGCTGAGCACGGCCTCGCTCGTCACCAGCCCGATGAGCGCCATGGTGATGAAACCAAGCGTGTAGAGATCCATCGGTCAGCCCCCCGCGCGATGCGCTGCCGGCAACGCCGGGCGCGCGCGGGATGATTCGACCGGATCAGGGGAACAGGCAAGGGGCTATCATCCGCTCTACGGATGAGCACTTCGGTGATCTACGGATGAGCACTTCGGTGAATTCCAGGCCCGAAAATGCGCACCGTTCTGCGTCGGGTGCAGCAGCAGCCCGGCATCGCGAAGAGCGGGCCGCTGGCCGGTTTCATCCGCGGCATCCCAATGGCCGGCGGACTACTGTTCTGAGCCGCCACAGCCCGCCGGGCTCGCCGGCCGAGCAACAGAACAAGCCCCTGCCAACACCTTGAATTCGGCGATACACTCTAATCGGCAAGCTTGCTCATGAGGTGCGAGCGGAACCTGCCGAGCAACTTCCGGGGGCCACGGATGTCCATCAACCTGTCGACCAAGATCCTGGCCCTCGTGCTGTTCCTGGCGGCGGTCCTGTGCGGCGTCGCCGGCTACGCGATCTACGCGATGACTGAGATCGGCAAGCAGGCGGAGAACCTGACCACCGTCGACGCGCCGCTTGCCCAGGGCATTTCCGTCGCGTCGCGCTATCAGACCGAGCAGGAAATGCAGATCCACATGGCGCTGTCCGACGCCGCCCAGGGCCGCGGTGATCTGCTCGATCAGTACACCGAGAAGTTCAAGGAGTTCGCGGGCCTGGCGGAAGCGGAGTACGCGAAGGTCGGCGTCATGCTTCAGACGGCGGATCGGGGCACCGGCTTCCGGGCGGCGGAGTACAGCGCCTTCGAGGCGCTGATCCAGCGGATCCAGAAAGACCACGCCGAGATCACCCAGGCCGGGACGGTGGTGCTGGCGCAGATGAAGCCGCTGCTGAGCGCGTCCGCCGGCCGGATACCCGCGCTCGGGATGTTCAGCCCGCGCATGCAGCAGATCAAGGACGCCCAGGCCCGGTCCAACGCCAACCTCGAGCAGATGCTGAAGCGCGCCAACACCCTGGCCGACCGCGCCACCAGCCGGATCGAGGCGATGCCGATCCAGGCCGCCGCCAATCTTTCCGTGGCGACAGCCGCCGGCATCGTCATCGCGCTGCTGGCCGGCGGGCTCCTGGCGATGCGCCTGCGCCGCCGGCTGAACGCCACCGTCCAGATCGTCGACCGGTTCGCCGCCGGCGACCTGTCGGTCGCCGTCGCTACCGACGGACCGCAGGACGAGATCGGCCGGCTGCTTACCGCTGTCGCCAGCATGCAGGGCAGCCTGACCGACATGCTCGGCACCATCCGCGCGGTCTCCGACGGGGTCAGCAGCGGCAGCTCGGAACTCCGCCAGACCGCCCAGCAGGTTTCCGACGGCGTGAACAACCAGGCATCCAGCGTGCAGCAGACCTCGGCGGCCGTCGAGGAGATGACCGCCGGCATCCGTCAGAACGCCAAGAACGCCGAGGAGACGGAACGGGTTTCCGAGCGGATGGCGGGCGAGGCCGGCCGCTGCGTCGAGGCGATGGGACGGACGGCGACGGCCATGAAGCACATCTCCGACAAGATCCTGGTAGTGGAGGAGATTACCCGCAAGGTCGAGCTGCTGGCCCTGAACGCCTCCGTCGAGGCGGCGCGGGCCGGCGAGCATGGCCGCGGCTTTGCGGTTGTGGCCTCCGAGGTGTCGCGGCTCGCCGAGATCAGCAAGCAGGCCGCCCGCGAGATCCAGGACGCGTCGGCGGATGGCCGCGAGGCGGCCGAGAACACCAGCCGGCTGCTGGGCGAACTGCTGCCGGAAATCACCCGGGCGAAGGATCTGGTGCAGGGGATCACCGCCGCCAGCGAAGAGCAATCGATCGGCGCCGACGAGATCAACATCGCCGTGCATCGCCTCAACACCGTCATCCAGCAGAACGCCACCGCGGCACAGCAGATGGCGGCAACATCCGGCTCGCTGGCCCAGCGGGGGCGCGAGCTGCAGCAGTCGGTATCGCGCTTCAAGCTGAACGGCGCCGGAGGTATGGGCGGTCACGACGCTCCGGCGATGCCGCCGCGTTTGCCGGCCGCCGACGAGGACGATACCGCCGGGTCGCGCGGCCCGGGCAACCTCAAGTCGGGCGACTTTGGAAAGTATTGACGTCAGGAGCGCGGAGTTCGGCACTTTCCGTCGGCTCATGCATTCGCGCTTCGGCATCGTCCTGCCCGATGATGCCGAAAGCTTCCTGCGCTCGCGACTGAGTGGATTCATCGGCCGGTCGGGTCACGCATCGATCAACGCCCTGATCCGGGACGCCCGCACCGAGGGCCGCGACGACCTGCTCACCGAGGTGGTCGAGCATCTGTCGACCAACCACAGCTACTTCTATCGCGAACCGGCGCATTTCGAGTTCCTGCACGCCACCGTTCTGCCGGAACTCGAGCGGCGGCCAACGCGCAACGGCCGCGCCGACCTGCGGATCTGGAGTGCCGCCGCCGCCGCCGGCGAGGAGGCCTATTCCATCGCCATGGCGATGCAGGCCTATTTCGGGCGCCGCTACCAGGATTTCGACGCCGGGGTGTTGGCGACCGACATCTCGGTTCGATCGCTGCAGCGCGGTGCTGCCGGCGAGTACGAGGCGGACGCCTTCCGATACCTGCCCGCCGACTGGCGCACCCGCTTCGTCGAGACCCTGGACGACGGCCGCTGCCGGGTGGTCAAGGCGATCCGCGACGACGTCATGTTCCGCTGGCTGAACCTGGTGGAACCGCTCGATATGCTCAAAGGCGGGTTCCACGTCATCTTCTGTCGCAACGTGATGATCTACTTCGACGACCCGACGAAGGAAAAACTCGTCCGGGACCTCGAAAGGCTGCTGGCGCCGGGCGGCTATCTCTTCATCGGCCACAACGACAGCGCCGACCACGCTCGGCGCTACCTGGACCAGTTGCAGCCGGCGATCTTCCGCAAGCGAGTTGCGCGATGACCCCGCGGCATGGAGTGCTGGTGATCGCCGCCGACCCGCTGCTGCGCAAGACCGCGACCGAGGTTCTGGCGCGGCTGGGTGACGGCGACGGCGTCGAGGCGGTACCACCGACCCGCGCCACGGCGGAGCGCGTCGGGGCGGCCGGGATCGTCGTGCTGGCCGCCTTCGAGGCCGATCTCCCGCAAATGGAGAAAGCCATCGAAGCCGTCGCGGCGGTGGCGCGTACAGACCCCCTGATCACCG
>CAYNFA010000267.1:0-5950 GCA_964396345.1 uncultured Thalassobaculum sp. | reverse complement strand
CACCAGGGCAACGCCGAGCACGCCCAACGCCAGCCCGCCCCACTGCCACCGCGCCAGCCGTTCGCGCAGCAGGACCACGCCGAGTGCGGCGGTCAGCAGCGGCGTCAGCGATTGCACCAGGGCGATCTGCGCGGCCGGGACGGTGAGCAGCCCGACATGCGGCGCCATCAGCCCGACGCCGTTCAGCAGCGCCCCGGCGATGCCGCAATGCAGCCAGCGCCAGCCGCCGAGCGGCCGCCACGACCGCCGCAGCACCAGCATCAGCGCCAGCAGGACCGCGGCGCAGATGCCCAGGCGGATGCCGACGAACAGCAGCGGCGACAGATGCTCCAGGCCGACCTTGGAGGCCACGAAGGAGGAGCTCCACAGCAGTGCGAAGCTCAGGGGCGCCAGACGGGCGAACACCACGCCCTCCGCCGCCTCGAGGGCGGCCCACCGGTCAGACCGCCACGCTCATCGCTCCATCGACCGACAGCACGTGGCCGCTGACGAAGGCGCCGGCCGGGCTCATCAGGAACACCGCGGCACCGCCGAGTTCCTCCGGCTGCGCCCAGCGCCCCATTGGCGTGCGGCCGACCACCCAGGCGTTGAACGGCTCGTTCTCGATCAGGGCGGTGTTCATCTCGGTGGCCACGTAGCCGGGGGCGATGGCGTTCACCCGTATCCCCTTGGAGCCGAGTTCGACCGCCATCGCCCGGGTCAGGGCGCGCAGGCCCTCCTTGGCGGCGATGTAGGCCGGCACCGTCGGCCGGGCGATCGGGCCGAGCATCGACACGGTGTTGATGATCGAGCCGCCTCCGGTCGTCACCATGCGCTTGGCAGCCTCGCGGCCAAGCACGAAGCAGGCCGTAAGGTTGGTCTCCACCACCCGCCGGAAATCGGCGGTCGGGAACTCCAGCACCGGCACCCGGTGCTGCACGCCGGCGTTGGCGATGGCGCCGTGCAGGGCACCGTGGCGGGCGACGATGCGGTCGAGGGCGGCGATCGTGGCGGCTTCGTCGGTGACGTCGAAGGCCTCGCCCTCGGCGGCGTGGCCGGCGGCGGCCAACGCCTCGACCTTCTCGGCCAGGGTCGCCGGGTCACGGCCGTTCAGCACCACCCGGGCGCCGTGCTCGGCGCAAGCCTTGGCCATGGCGAAGCCGATCCCGCGCGACGCGCCGGTGATCAGGATGGTGCGGCCGGTCAGGTCGAACAGCGTCGTCGCGATGGCCATTGTCGTCTCACTCGCGGGTTGGGATGGCGCAGCGTATGGCCCGGCGCCGGTGGCCACAACCCGCTTTGACCGGCGCCCTCGGCGGGCCTAGCGTAGTCCGAAACCACAAGACGACAGCCCCGGGAGAAACGCCATGGCCTTCACCCTCGACGACGCGGCGCGCACCGCCTTCCAGCGCGACGGCTACTTCATCGCCCGCGGCCTGTTCGACGCCGAGGAGACCGCGCTGCTGCGCGCCGCCATGGAGACCGACCCGGAGGTTCGGCGCAACCTTTACGACCGCTTCGATTCCGGCGGCAAGGCCACCCGGATGGTCAGCTGGAACCACCCGGGAGACAGCGCCTACGGACTTGCCGCGCGGTCGCGACGGATTGTCGACACCATGACCGACCTGCTCGGCGGCGAGGTCTATCACTACCACTCCAAGCTGACCGCCAAGGAGCCCAGGGTCGGCGGCGCCTGGGAATGGCACCAGGACTACGGCTACTGGTACAACAACGGCTGCCTGTTCCCCGACATGGCGAGCGTGCAGATCGCCCTCGACCGAACCGACCGCGCCAACGGCTGCCTGCAGGTGCTGCGCGGCTCCAACCGGATGGGCCGGATCGAGCACAGGATGCTGGAGGGCAGCCAGGTTGGTGCCGATCCGGTGCGGGTCGCCAAGGCACTCGAGCGACTGGAGGTCGTGCACTGCGAGATGGAGCCGGGGGACGGCGTGTTCTTCCACTGCAACACGCTGCACCGCTCCGACCGCAACGAGAGCGACAGCCGGCGCTGGACCCTGATCTGCTGCTACAACGCCCGTTCCAACGATCCCTATCTCGCCCACCATCACCCGTTCTACACGCCGATCGAGGTGGTCGACGACGGCGCCATGAAGGCCGCCGGTCTGCGGCTGGCCGACGGCGCGACCGAGAACTTCTCGTCCAAGCCGAACGACCCGCCGGAGATCGCCGGCTCCAAGGCCGCCCGTGAGGATGAGCGCTGGATCGCGGCGCAGCGGTGATCGCCGCCACCGGACCGGACGGTCAGGGGGCGCTTTTGCGCACCCGTTCGCGGTGGAAGACATAGAGACCGCTGGCGATCACGACGGCGGCGCCGACGATGGTCCATCCGTCCGGCAGGTGGCCGAACACCAGATAGCCGGAGATCGTCATCCACAGGATGCTGGTGTAGCTCAACGGAGCGAGCAGCGACGCTGGCGCGTAGCGGTGGGCGATGATCAGCAGCCAATGGCCGATGCCGCCGAACACCCCCAGCCCGCACAGCAGGATCCACGCCAGCGGCCCGGACGGCGTTTCCCACACGAACGGCAGCAGCGGCAGCAGCACGATCGCCCCGAACATCGGCGAATACAGCGACGTCGTGTCGGAGTGGTCGCGCGCGGCCAGCTTGCGCGTGGTGATCTGGTAGAGCGCGACGGCGACGACGTTGCACAGCGACAGGCCGACCGCCCAGTGCAGGTCGGCGCCGCCCGGTCGCACGATGATCAGCACGCCGACGAAACCGACGGCGATCGCCGTCCAGCGCCGCCAGCCGACATGCTCGCCCAGCAGCGGCACCGACAGGGCGGCGACCAGCAGCGGCACCGTGAACATGATCGACGACGTCGTCGCCAGTTGCAGGTAGCGGAGCGCGAAGAAGTTCAGGATCGTCGAGGTGAACAGGAAGATCGAGCGGATGATCTGCAGGCGCAGGTTCGAGGACGCCAGCACCCGCGTCCCCTTCCTCGGCATCAGGACGACCGCGACCAGCACCGCGTGGCCGATGAACCGGGCCCACACGATCTGCAGGCTGTTCATCTCCTCGGCCAGCAGCTTGGCGGAGGTGTCGAGGAACGTGAACAGCAGGAAGGCGACGAGCATCAGCAGGATGCCGCGGCTGCGCCGGGTGTCGTCGAGATAACTGGGGTTGGACAGGTCCGCCTCCCGCGGCGGGGTTGCACCGCACTCTTATCCCGCTGCCAGGGCGGCGTCGAGGGCTGGACGCCGGCGAGAGGAACGTCTGATCGGTTATCGACGGCGCGCCGTCGAACCGGGTCGCTATGCGATCCGGAGGGGCGAGCCACACCGGGGTCGGCATGGCGGCGCCGGCCAAGGCAGGACTGATTCCGGACCGCGACGCGTTCAGACCGCTCGCGTCGAACGTCGTTCGCCGCCGCTACAGCGACATCGGGGCGGGCGTGCCGGAGGGCGTAGCCGCCCGACGAAGGCTTGCTCCGCTCAAACGGACCGCCGGGCGCCCCGGGTCTCGCAGCCGGTGGCCTGCGTGCAGCTAAGCGGCACCGACCAGGGCGGGCAGCTCGGACAGACTCCGGACTTCGCGGTCCGGGGCGCCCGGCAGTCGTTCGCGCCGCTGACCGTAGCGGTTGCACCACACGACCTGCATGCCGAAGGCGGATGCCGCGTAAGCGTCCCAGGAGTTGGACGACTGGAAGGAGATGGCAGCCGCCGGCACGCCGAGACGATCCAGCACCATCTGATAGACCGACGGGTGCGGCTTGAACACGCCGACCTCCTCGACGGAGAGAACCGCGTCCAGGAGATCGGCGATGCCGGAACCCTCGACCGCCGCCCGCAGCATGCCGGGCGACCCGTTCGACAGGATCGCCGTTCGCAACCCCGCCGACTTCAGGCGCCGCAGCACGTCCGGCACCTCCGGAAACGCGTCGAGGGTCAGATACAGGTTCATCAGGCGATCGCGCAGGCCGGGACGCTCCAGATCGAGCGTCTCCAGCGCGAAGTCGAGGGCGTCGCCGGTCACGTCCCAGAAGTCGGCGTGTCGCCCTTGCAGGGCGCGCAGCCACGTGTACTGCAACTGCTTGTCTCGCCAGAGAACGGTCAGCCGGTCGCCGCGGTCGCCGAGTTCGTCGCGACAGGCCCTGGCGGCGGAGGCGAAGTCGAACAGGGTTCCGTAGGCGTCGAACACGCACGCCTTGATCCCGTTCAGGGCGACTTGGGACATCGTGGTCTCTCCTGTGGCCTGCCCGTCAGACACGGGCGATCAGCGGTTCAGCCTATACCCGCCGGCCTCGGTCAGCAGCAGCGTCGGCTCGGCTTCTGGCTCGATCTTCTGCCGCAGCCGGTAGATGTGGGTCTCGAGCGTGTGCGTCTCGATGCTGGTTCCGTAGCCCCAGACCTCGTTCAGCAGGGTCTCGCGCTTCACGACCCGGCCGTCGCCGCGATACAGGTACTTAAGGATCGCCGTTTCCCTTTCCGTCAGATGGATCTTCCGATTTCGGGTCTCGTCGAGCAGGATCTTGGTCGATGGCCGGAAACTGTACGGGCCGATCGCGAACACCGCGTCATCGTTCTGCTCGTGCTGGCGCAATTGGGCGCGGATCCGCGCCAGCAGGACGGCCACCTTGAACGGCTTGGTTATGTAGTCGTTGGCTCCGGCGTCGAGGCCGAGAATGGTGTCGGAATCGGAACCCTGGGCGGTCAGCATGATGACCGGCGCCTTGACCCCTTGCTTGCGCATCAGCCGGCATAGCTCGCGGCCGTCCATGTCCGGCAGGCCGACGTCCAGCAGGATCAGGTCGTAGTGATTGTCCGCGATCGCGGACAAGCCCTCGGCGGCGGACGCCGCCTCGGCGGTCGCGAATTCCTCATAGAGTTGGAGCTGAAGCGCCAGGACGGATCGCAGGTCCTGATCGTCGTCAACCAGCAGAATCTGGTGTGTCCCGCTCATGTTAGCCTCGACGGGCGGTGGAGAACGTGAACCCTCGGCAAATCGGCCGCGGAGGCGGCGTGGTGCCGAGTCATCCGCCGACGTCCGTTCCGGACCCGCTGGCGCGGTCTCGACGTCTTTCCATGAGCACGCCGCACAACTCGACGCTCAATACCTTCACGTTGTACTCCCTGGAACCCGCATGGTGGCAATACACCACCGGGGACGTCTCTCGGTGCAGATTAGCCCTGCTGGCGCGTTGGATCGGTCACATCACGCTGATCATGCTTCAGGAATGCGAGAGCGGTTGGGTATCAGCGCGTGATCGCGAGCGCGGCCGGGCGGGTTTCGGTCCGGTGCCGCCGGCTACCGATGGATCGGCGCGCCCGGCCGGAAGGCGTGGAACACGAACGCGAAGGTCAGATCGTAGGGGATGTCGACCGGCCCGGTTGCGCCGTGCCGTTGCACGACCACATTGCCGATGTCGCGTCCCCGGGCGATCGCCGCGGTGTCGAGCGCCGATCGGTTCCCGGGCTCCCAGGTGATCACCGTGTCGCCGCTTTGGATGCGCCTCTGTCGCCGCACGAGATCGAGCGTCCAGGCTTCGCCCGCCACCGCAACCACGTACGCCATGGCGGGGATGTCGGGCGGCAGGTGGCCGGCGTACAGGAACGGCCGAACGGCGCTGTCGTAGCCGGTGTAGGGGTTTCTGCCGTACGGGCGCAGACCCGGGTCGCCGGGAACCTGCACTCTGCCCTGAGGGTGGCGCTCGCGAAACCGCCCGAACGACTCCAGGCGCGCCGGAAGCGTCCGCAGCGCCTTGCCGGTATTCTCGCCGACGATGGCTTCGCCGAGGAACTGCTGCCACCAGCTTTCGGTCTCGCGGTCGTACATGATCAGGTCGGAATGCCTGAGCTTGCCGGTGGTGCCGAAAGACAGGGTGTGTCCGTCCAGACGGCGGTCGAAAACGATCGCCGCGTTGCAGAGCGGGCAGTAGGTGACGGCGACAGGTACGCCGCCGACCACGTCGTTGGTGATTTCGTGCCAGATCAGGATCCGCAAGGGGTA
>CAYNFA010000266.1:0-5960 GCA_964396345.1 uncultured Thalassobaculum sp. | reverse complement strand
GGCCCCGATGCCGTCGACCTACCAGGCGATGGTCGACCTGTTCCGAGCCCGCGGCGAGCGGGTGCTGGCCGCCCGGCTCGCCTCGCAGGTCCACTGCGTCGCCTTCGCCCCGGGACGGCTCGACATCCGCCCCAAGGCCGGAGTCGATCCCGCCATCGCCGCGCAGGTCGGCGCCCATCTGCGGCGCTGGACCGATCTTCCCTGGGACGTGCGGGTGTCGCGCGACGAGGGCGAGCCGACGCTGGACGAGCAGCGGACCAGCGCCGAGCAGGCGTTCCACGCCCGTCTGGCCGGGCATCCGGTGGTGGCGAAGGTGCTGGAATTGTTCCCCGGGGCCCGGATCGAGGAGGTCACGGTACCCCCGCCGGAGGCGGCACCGCCCCCGGACGACGAGGAGACACCGGACGACACGGCGGCGTTCGACGTCGCGGCGCACGAAGACAGGGCAAACCAAGCGTGAGGCGATCATGAAAAACCTCGGCCAGCTCATGAAGCAGGCTCAGGAGATGCAGTCGAAGGTCCAGGAGATGCAGGACCGGCTCGCCGGCCTGGAGGTCTCAGGCGTGTCCGGCGGCGGCATGGTGGAGGTCGTGCTGACCGGCAAGGGCACCGCCCGCAAGGTCTCCATCGACAAGGCGCTGCTCGACCCGTCGGAGGTCGAGGTGCTGGAGGATCTGCTGGTTGCGGCGATCAACGACGCCCGCTCCAAGGCCGACGCCCTCTCCGCCGAGGAGATGCAGAAGCTGACCGGCGGAATCAGTTTGCCGCCAGGCTTCAAGCTGCCGTTCTGAGCGGGTCGTCGGCCGTGGCCGCCGGCGAGCTCGACCGCGCGATGCAGTATCTGGCGAAGCTGCCGGGGCTCGGCCCCCGGTCGGCGCGCCGCGCCATACTGCATCTGATGAAGCGCCGGGAATCCCTGATGCTGCCCCTGGCGGAAGCGCTCGCCGCCGCCGCCCGCTCGGTGCGGCCGTGCTCGACCTGCGGCAACCTGGACACCGTCGATCCCTGCGGCATCTGCGCCGACCGTCGGCGCGACCCGCACACCATCTGTGTTGTCGAGGACGTCGCCGACGTCTGGGCGCTGGAGCGCGCGGTCGCCTTCAAGGGCCGTTATCATGTGCTCGGCGGGGTGCTGTCGGCGCTCGAGGGCGTCGGCCCGGACGACCTTAACGTCGACGGCCTGGTGGCGCGCGCCTCCGATCCGGCGATCACCGAGGTGATCCTGGCGATGAACGCCACCGTCGACGGCCAGACCACCGCCCACTACGTCGCCGACCGGCTGGCCGCGGCCGGTGTCAGGATATCCCGCCTGGCGCACGGCGTTCCGGTCGGCGGCGAGCTCGATTATCTCGACGACGGCACGCTCGCGCAGGCGCTGCGTGCCAGGCACACCCTGTGACCTCGGGGAGCGGACGTTGACTCGATCCGGCGCAGCCGATATACACGCGCCCTTGCCGCCCCTTTGGCACGTCGACGTGACGGAGACTTCCCGTGAAGCGTACCTATCAACCGAGCGTCCTGGTCCGCAAGCGTCGGCACGGCTTCCGCTCGCGCATGGCTACCGTCGGTGGCCGCCGCGTGATCGCCGCCCGCCGCTCCAAGGGTCGCAAGCGCCTCTCCGCCTAGACCCGTTCGACGGCGTCGAACGGTGAAGACATGCGGACGTCCGGCGCAACCCCTTTGCAGCGCCTGCTTCGTCGCGCCGACTTCCTGCGCGCCGCGCGAGGCGTGAAAGCGGCAACGCCGGGCCTGGTTCTGCAGGTTCGCCGCCGCTCTCCGGACGAGACTGGTGCGGACGATCGTCCGCGGGTCGGCTACACCGCCAGCCGCAAGGTCGGCAACGCCGTGATCCGGAACCGGGCACGGCGACGACTGCGCTCGGCGGTGACGGACGTGTTGTCGGCTCGGGCCCAAGCCGGCCACGACTATGTCCTGATCGCGCGCGCGGCGACCGCCGAACGCGCTTATGACGATCTGCTCGCCGATCTCGACAAGGCCCTCGACCGCGCCGCCGGGAACCGGGATAATCGCTCGTCTCGGGAGCCCCGCTCATGATCCGCGCCATCGTCAGCGCTCCCATCCACGCCTACCGGCTGCTGATCTCGCCGCTGCTCGGCCCGGCATGCCGGTTCTCGCCGAGTTGCTCGGCCTACGCCCTGGAAGCGATCGCGGTGCACGGGCCGCTGCAGGGGCCGATGCTGGCGCTGCGCCGACTGGCGCGCTGCCATCCCTGGGGCGGCGCCGGGTTCGACCCGGTGCCGCCGCTCGCCGCCACCGATCTCGACCGAACGCCCACGCTGCCGACGCGCGGCCTCACCGACGGAACTCCGCGATGACCGACCAGAAGAACATGATCCTCGCGATCGTTCTCTCCGTGCTGATCCTGCTCGGCTTCCAGTTCTTCGTCGAGCAGCCGAAGATCGACCAGCAGCGCCAGCAGCAGGAGCAGCAGCCCTCCGGCAGCAGCCCCCCGGTACCCGGCCAGGGAATCGCGCCGCTCCCGGGCGTTCCCGGCAGCGGCACGGCAGCGGCGGCAAACAATCGCGAGGCGGCTCTGGCGCTGACGCAGCGGGTCCGCATCGAAACCCCCCGGATCCAGGGCTCCATCGCGTTGAAGGGCGCGCGCATCGACGACGTGGTGCTGACCGACTACCGCGAGACCCTCGACGACAAAAGCCCGCCGATTCATCTGCTCGATCCGAACGGCCTGCAGCGCCCCTACTACGCCGAGTTCGGCTGGGTCGGGGCCAGCGGCTCGACCACCGTGCTGCCGACGCCGGAGACCGTCTGGACCGCCGACGCCAGCACCCTGACGCCGGACAGGCCTGTGACCCTGAGCTGGTCGAACGGCCAGGGGCTGACCTTCGAACGCGTTGTCTCGATCGACCGGGATTATCTGTTCACGGTCGCGCAGCGCGTCGTCAACGAGGGCACCGACGCGGTCGTCGTGTATCCATACGGCCTGATCAGCCGCGGCGGCACGCCTGAGATCGTCGACTTCTACATCCTGCACGAGGGCCCGCTCGGCGTGTTCGACGACACGCTCACCGAGGTCGACTACACCGAGCTGCAGGAAGACGGCGACATCGAGCGGACCGCCACCGGAGGCTGGATCGGCATCACCGACAAGTACTGGCTTGCCGCCCTGGTGCCCGGCCAGGGGCAGCAGTGGACCTACAATTTCCGGCACAGCCAGCGCAATCAAGACGACCGCTACCAGGTCGACTTCCTCGGGCAGCCGCAGAGCGTCGCCCCGGGTCAATCGATCACCGCCGAGAGCCGCCTGTTCGCCGGCGCCAAGGAGGTCAAGCTCCTCGACGGCTACGAGGAGCGGTTCGGCATCGCGAATTTCGACCTGGCGATTGATTTCGGCTGGTTCTACTTCCTGACCAAGCCCTTCTTCTACGTGCTGACCTGGCTGAACGCGGTGCTCGGAAACTTCGGGCTGGCGATCCTTGGGCTTACCGTCATCATCAAGCTGGTGTTCTTTCCGCTCGCCAACAAATCGTACAAGTCGATGGCGAAGATGAAGGAGATGACGCCGAAGCTTCAGGAAATGCGGGAGAAGTACGGCGATGACCGCCAGCGCCTGAACGAGGAGATGATGGCGCTCTACAAGCGGGAGAAGATCAACCCCGCCGCCGGCTGCCTGCCGATCCTGATCCAGATTCCGGTGTTCTTCGCGCTCTACAAGACCCTGTTCGTCAGCATCGAGATGCGCCACGCGCCGTTCTACGGCTGGATCGAGGATTTGTCGGCGCCCGACCCGACCTCGATGTTCAACCTGTTCGGCCTGATTCCCTGGGATCCCCCGCAGTTCCTGATGATCGGGGCCTGGCCGCTGCTGATGGGGTTGACCATGTTCCTGCAGCAGAAACTGAACCCGCAGCCGACCGACCCGGTGCAGGCGAAGGTATTCATGTTCCTGCCAATCATGTTCACCTTCCTGCTCGGTCACTTCGCCGCCGGGCTGGTGATCTACTGGACCTGGAACAACCTGCTGTCGATCGCCCAGCAGTGGCTGATCATGCGTAAGATGGGCATCAGGCGGGCGTTGTCGTGACCGAGGAAGGCCCGGGAACAGGGCCCGACGCGGAATCGGAGTTCGCGGCCGCCGACATCGAAGCGGCGCGGGTGTTGTTCGCCCAGGAGTGCCGATTCATCTGGGCGGCGGCCACCGCCGATCAGCTGCCGCCGCTCGGGCTTCCGGAGGTCGCCTTCGCTGGCCGCTCCAACGTCGGAAAGTCGAGCTTGGTCAACGCTCTGACCGGCCGGAAGACACTTGCCCGGACGTCCAACACCCCCGGTCGCACCCAGGAATTGATCTTCTTCGACCTCGGCGGACGGCTGCAACTCGTCGACCTGCCGGGCTATGGCTACGCCAAGGTATCCAAGAGCAAGGTCCAGCTCTGGACCGACGCGCTGTTCGCCTATCTGCGCGGCCGCACCACACTGCAACGGGTGAACCTGCTGGTGGACGCGCGCCACGGTCTCAAGGACAGTGACCTGCAGGCGATGGATCTTTTCGACCGGGCGGCGCTGTCGTACCAGCTCGTCCTGACCAAGGCCGACAAGCCGAAGCCGACGGAGTTGGCGGAGCTGATCCACGCCACCGAGGCGGCCATCGCCCGGCGGCCGGCGGCGCACCCGACGATCCGGGCGACCAGCAGCCTGACGGGCCAGGGCATCCCGGAGTTGCGCGCCGAACTCACCCGCTTCGCCGTCTGACGCCGCCGCCAGGGTTGCGCCGGACCGGGCATTCGCGCTCTATTCTCGGCGACATCTGGATCGGGGCAGCACCCATGAAGCGGATCGACCTCAAGCGCCGGGCCGAGTGGCTCTCCAAGGCCGGAATCCTGACCGAGGCGCTGCCCTTCATGCGCCGATACAGCGACAAGACCGTCGTCGTGAAGTACGGCGGCCACGCCATGGGCGACGACGACCTGGCGCTCAAGTTCGCCGCCGACATCGTGCTGATGAAGCAGGTCGGGATGCACCCGATCGTGGTCCACGGTGGCGGCCCGCAGATCGGCCGGATGCTGGAGCGGCTGGCGATCAAGAGCGAGTTCGTCGACGGCCTGCGGGTCACCGACAAGGCAACCGTCGAGATCGTCGAGATGGTCCTGTCCGGAGCCATCAACAAAGGCATCGTCGCCGCCATCAACGCCGCCGGCGGCAAGGCCATCGGGCTTTCCGGCAAGGACGGCGGGCTGATCACCGCGCGCCGGCTGCGGCGCACCAAGATCGACCCCGACAGCAACATCGAGAAGGTCCTGGACCTCGGCTTCGTCGGCGAACCGGTCGCCGTCGAGGGCGACATGCTGCGCCGCCTGGTCGCCCAGGATCTGATCCCGGTGGTGGCTCCGATCGGCGCCGGCGAGGACGGCGAGACCTACAACATCAACGCTGACACCGCCGCCGGGGCGATCGCCGCGGCGGTCGACGCCAGCCGGTTCCTGCTGCTGACCGACGTCGAGGGCGTGCTCGACAAGGAAGGCCGGTTGATGCCGGAGCTGTCGGTGGCAGAGGCCCAGGCCCTGATCGCCGATGGCACCATCTCCGGCGGCATGATCCCGAAGATCGAGACCTGCATCGAGGCGGTGCGCGGCGGCGCCGAGGGTGCGGTGATCATCGACGGCCGGGTCCAGCACGGCGTGCTGCTCGAACTGTTCACCAGCCACGGCATGGGAACCTGGATCAAGCGCGACTGACGCAGGTCGCCCGCTAACGGTTCCCGCCGTCAGCGAACATCGACACCTGCCACTCGAGCTGCTCGTCATCGAGCGCGTAACGGGTGCCGTACGTCGCCCGAAGCACGTCTCGCGGCTCGATGTAGGCGAGGCGGAGTTGTAACTGCTCGGCGAACTCCATCGTCATTCCGGCCCTCCAGGCCAGCGCCGTGACCGCCTTGGGGTTGCCCGAACTCATCATCGAGTGCACCACGCCCTCGGTCAGGCCGG
>CAYNFA010000265.1:0-5977 GCA_964396345.1 uncultured Thalassobaculum sp. | reverse complement strand
CTCGCCGTGTCAGCCGCCGATCCAGTCGGGGACCCGGTCGAGGCCGATCAGCGCCGAGATGTCCTGCCGCGGCCGCACGACCGCCCAGCGATCGCCGTCGACCAGCACCTCCGGCACCAGCGGCCGGCTGTTGTAGGTCGAAGCCATGACCGCACCGTAGGCGCCGGCGTCGCGCACGGCGAGCAGTTCGCCAGCGGCGACCGCCGGCAACGGCCGATCCTTGGCGAGGTAGTCGCCCGACTCGCAGATCGGCCCGACGACGTCGGCCGGTCCGGCATCCGGACGGCTGCGCCCGGCCACCGGCTCGACCCGGTGGTAACCCTCGTAGAGCGTTGGCCGGATCAGGTCGTTCATCGCCGCGTCGACCACCACGTGGCGCTTGGTGACACCGTGCTTCACCAGGATCACCCGGGTCAGCAACGCCCCGGCCGCGCCGACCAGCCAGCGGCCGGGCTCGACCGCCAGCTGCACGTCAAGGTGGCCCAGTTCCTCCCCGATGATCGCGGCCAGCGCCCGCGGATCGGGACCGGCCTCGCCGTGATAGCCGATGCCCAGCCCGCCGCCGAGGTCGAGGAGGCGCGGCCCATAGCCCTCGGAGCGCAGGGCGAGGGTCATCTCGCGGAGCCGGACGTAGGTCTGCCGGTAGGGAGCGAGGTCGAGCAGCTGCGAGCCGATGTGCGCCGACAGACCGATGGCTTCGACCCCCTCCGTCGCGGCGGCGCGGGCAAAGAACGCCGGCGCCCGCTCGATCGGCACGCCGAACTTGTTCTCGGCCTTGCCGGTGGTGATCTTGGCGTGGGTCCTGGCGTCGACGTCGGGGTTGACCCGCAGCCCTACGCGGGCGGTGGTGCCTTTGGAACGCGCCACCTCGGCCAGTGTCTCCAGCTCCGGCTCGGACTCGATGTTGAACAGATGGATGCCGGCGTCGATGGCCGCCGCCATCTCCTCGCGGGTCTTGCCGACGCCGGCGAACACGATCCGGTCGGCCGGCACCCCGGCGGCCAGCGCCCGGGTCAACTCGCCGCCGGAGACGACGTCGGCGCCGGCTCCAAGCTCGCGCAGCAGGGTGATCACGGCCTGGTTGCTGTTGGCCTTCACGGCGTAGTGGATCGTCGCCCCGTGCGGCGCCAGAGCGTCGGCCAGCGCCCGGTAGCGCTCCCGGATCGCGCCGGCCGAGTAGACGTAGACCGGCGTGCCGACCCGGTCGGCAATGGTCGCGAGCGGCACGTTCTCGACGGCGAGCGTGGCGTCGCGGATCTCGAAGCCCTGCATTCTGGTCCCCGGGGTTGAGCGGTGGCGGTCAGGAGGCGGGATACGGGCGTGGCCAGGTCGACGGCGTTCCCTCAGGCGGCTCCAGTCGGCCACGTTTGCCGCAGGCGCCGGGCCCGGCCAGCATCAGCGCGGCCAGCAGCGCCAGCAGCAGGAGCGCCCGCGGCCGCCGGCTCACGAACCGGCTCCGTCCAGGAAGCGCGTCCGCGCCGCCGCCACCTGCTCGCGGACCCGCTCCGGGGCGGTGCCGCCGTAGCTGGTCCGGGCGTTGACCGAGGTCTCGACCGAGACCACTCCGTAGATGCGCTCGTCGAGCGCCGGATGAGCCACCTTCATGACGTCGAGCGGCAGGTCGGCGAGGCCGCAGCCCCGGGCCTCGGCCTCCTTGACCAGCCGTCCGCTGACGTGGTGGGCGTCGCGGAACGCCAGCCCGGCCTCGCGCACCAGCCAGTCGGCGAGATCGGTCGCGGTCGGGAAGCCGGCCTCCACCGCGCGCCGCATGGCGGCGGGGTCGGCTTCCATGTCAGCGATCATGCCGGCGGTCGCGGCGATGCAGAGCCCGAGCGTGTCGACGGCGTCGAAGATCGGCTCCTTGTCCTCCTGCATGTCCTTGCCGTAGGCCAGCGGCAGTCCCTTCATCACCACCGCCAGCGCGGTGAACGCGCCGAGCACACGCCCGGACTTGCCGCGCACCAGTTCGGCGGCGTCGGCGTTGCGCTTCTGCGGCATGATCGAACTGCCGGTCGAGAACGCGTCGGAGAGCCGAACGAACCGGAACTGCTGGGTGGTCCAGAGCACCAGTTCCTCGGCCAGTCGCGACAGGTGGACCGCGCAGATGCCGGCGGCGGCCGCCAACTCCATCGCGAAGTCACGGTCCGACACCGCGTCGAGCGAGTTTGCCGCCGGGCGGTCGAAGCCGAGTGCCGTGGCGGTGCGGTGGCGGTCAATCGGGTACGGCGTACCGGCCAGCGCCGCCGCCCCAAGCGGGCTCTCGTTCAGACGCCGGCGGGCGTCGGCGAGCCGGCTGCGGTCGCGCCCGAACATCTCGACATACGCCAGCAGATGGTGGCCGAAGGTCACCGGTTGAGCCACCTGGAGGTGCGTGAACCCGGGCATGATCGTTCCGGCGTGGCGGTCGGCCTGCTCGATCAGGGCTGACTGCAGGGCGCGCAGCTCGACGTCGAGGTCGTCGATGGCGCCGCGCACCCACAGCTTCATGTCGAGGGCGACCTGGTCATTGCGCGACCGGGCGGTATGGAGCCGGCCGGCGGGCTCGCCGACGAGATCGCGCAGCCGGGACTCCACGTTCATGTGGATGTCCTCCAGGGCGCGCGAAAATTTGAACCGGCCGGACTCGATTTCGCCCCAAATCTCCTCTAGACCCTGAGCGATGGCAGCGCCGTCCTCGACCGAGACGATCCCCTGGGCCACCAGCATCTCGGCGTGGGCTTTCGAACCTTGGATGTCCTGCCGCCAGAATCGCTGGTCGAAGTCGATGGACGGGTTGATGCGTTCCATCACCTCGGCGGGCCCGGACGCGAAGCGACCGCCCCAGAGTGCGTTCGTCCGGCTCTCGGTTTCGGATGGGGCGGGAGTGTGATCGGTCATGACGGTTCCCGGTTGGCGCATCGCTCGATCTCCATGGCGCCTCGGCCTGCTGGCCTTAGCGGTCGCCGCCTCGCTCGCGGGGGCGATCGTCGCGGTCGGTGCGGCTTCCGGCCCGCCCCCGCTGTCGGGCGGTTACGGAGCCTATGAGCCGCTCGCCGCGCCGTCACCCGCCCCGAGCACCGCTTTCCTAGACCCGGACGGCCGCCCCATCAAGCTCGACGCTTACCGGGGCAGCGTGGTGTTGCTGAACCTCTGGGCCACCTGGTGCGCGCCCTGTGTGAAGGAACTGCCGTCTCTCGACCGCCTGCAGGCCGACCTCGGTGGTGACAGGTTCCGGGTCGTGCTGGTGTCGGTCGACCGCAAGGGGCTTGAGGTGGCGGCGCCGTTCCTCGACCGGGTCGGGGTCAAGCGTCTGCGCACCGCCGCCGATCCGAAGTCCGAACTTGCCCGGGCGTTCGGGGCGAGCGGGTTGCCGACATCGATCCTGATCGGCGCCGACGGTCGCGTGCTCGGCCGGATGCTCGGCGACGCCGAATGGGATTCACCGGAGGCCAAGGCGCTGATTCGGCATTATCTCGATCGTCTGGAGGCGACCTGATGGGGCTGTCGGCGACGCGGCTCCTGCGGGCCGGGATCGGCCGTTTGACCCGGTCGCTGGCCATCGGCCTTACACTCACCCTCGGCGCGTGGGTGACCGGCGTGTCGGCCCAGGAACCCGAGATGGCGTTCTTTCGGATCGCCACCGGCGGAGTCAACGGGACTTACTATCCGATCGGGGCGATCATCGGCAACGCCATCTCCAATCCGGCCGGCTCGCGGCCTTGCGAGGAGGGTGGCAGCTGCGGTGTGCCCAACCTGATCGCTGCGGCGGTATCGTCGCACGGCTCGGTCTCGAACGTCGAGGCGATCGAGGCGGGCGCGATCGAGTCGGCGTTCGCCCAGGCCGATGTGGTGCACGACGCCTACTTTGCGCGGCGTTCCTTCGCCGGTCGCGCGCCGATGGGCAAGCTGCGGGTGATCGCCAACCTGTTCGCCGAGCGCATGCAGGTGGTGGTCCGCAAGGGCGCGGACATCAGCGACATCCGTGACCTCGTCGGCAAGCGGGTGTCGCTGGACGAGCCAGGCTCCGGGACCCTTCTGATGGCGCGTGCGGTGCTGGAGGCCTACGGTGTGGCCGAGGTTCAACTGGTCGCGGAGTATCTGAAACCCGGTCCGGCCGCCTCGATGATGCAGCGGGGCGAGCTCGACGCCTTTCTGCTGGTCGCCGGAATTCCGACCGACGTCATCGCCGACCTGGTGGCCGATGGTATTGCAGACTTGCTGCCGCTGGACGGCCATCCGGTCGACGCGATTCTGCAGAAGCACCCGTTTGTCGCGCGATCGCCGGTGCCAGCCAACACCTATCAGCGTGGCGAGCCGGAGATCCCTACCGTCGGGGTAGGCGCTCTCTGGGTGGTCTCCGCCGACGTTCCGGAAGAGCGGGTCTACGCTATCTGCCGGGCGCTGTGGAACGACTCCACCCGAACGCTGCTCAACGGTGGACACCCAGCGGGCAAACAAATTCAACTTTCCTCGGCGCTCGACAGCGTCGATATTCCGCTGCATCCGGGCGCGGAGCGGTGCTACGCCGATATCGAGGCCAAGCGCTGAGGGGTGATGGCTCTCCGGGTCCGGCGACGCTCCCCCGACCGGCATGGTCCCGACCGGGGGAGACGCCGACCCGGGATGAATCCCGCGGCGAAAATCCAGCGGCCGTTCCGGTCAGTGCATGGTGCCGTCGGCCAACTGTATCGCGTGTCCCTGGATCTGCCGGCGAACCGTCGCGTCCAGATCGTCGAAGGAAGCCTGGGCCATGAGCAGGTCCATCGGACTCCCGCTGCGTATAGCGCGCGACAAGGCTGTCGCGATCTTGGTCTCGTCGCCGACGATATCGGCGACAGATTGAGTCAACAAGGCGAGCGCCTTGTCCGTAACCGTTCTGGTCATCGTCGTTCCCTCGTTCTGAAGGAGAATAGGCGATGACCGATTTATCTAAAATTTTATCTAAAAGCAAGAGGATTTCGGAAGCGCCCTTCCGAAGCGCCCTCCCGAAGCGATCAGTCGAAGGACGCCGAGGTGGTGTCAGTGGAGCGGTTGTACTTGATGGTGATGCGCGACACCGCGCACAGGTCGATCGCGCTCCACACCGCGCTGGAATCGTCGTCCTCGTAGACCACCTTCAGGTCCCATTTGCAGGTTTTGACGACTCTGTCGAAGGAAATGTCGACGGTCTCTCCGTCATCCAGGATATCCTTGCCGAGGATGTCCTCCTCCCAATCTTGCGCTGCAGCCGGCGAGACGTAGAGTTCGCTCAGGATGTACCCGGTCTTGTTGACCAGCGTGAAATCCTGCTTGCCCTGCGCCCAGGCTGAACCAGACATGACAAGACACGCCGCGACTGTCGCCGCACCGCACAGCATGCGCATTCCCATGGTGGCATCCCCTAAGAAAAGATCACTCAAAAGCCGCCGAGTTCTTGGACACGGTAAATGAGTACCAATAACTACGTCGGACAGGCCAGCAATACTGGCTCACTTTACTTGAACGCGCAAATGGCATTTTGACGGGGTGAGGGCGTCCGCCCAGGCTCAGCGGGTCGGGACCGGCACCGGACCGCCATAGTCGTAGAAGCCGCGGTTGGTCTTGCGGCCGAGCCAACCGGCCTCGACGTACTTCACCAGCAGCGGGCACGGCCGGTATTTGCTGTCAGCCAGTCCGTCGTAGAGCACGTGCATCACCGCAAGGCAGGTGTCGAGGCCGATGAAGTCGGCGAGCTCGAGCGGACCCATCGGATGGTTGGCACCGAGCTTCATGGCAGTGTCGATCGACTCCACCGAGCCGACGCCCTCGTACAGCGTATAGACAGCCTCGTTGATCATCGGCAGCAGGATACGGTTGACGATAAATGCCGGGAAGTCCTCTGCCACCGACACCGTCTTGCCGAGGCGCTGCGCCAGTTCGCGGACCGCTTCGAAGGTGGCCTGCTCGGTCTGGATGCCACGGATCAGCTCGACCAGCTGCATCACGGGGACCGGGTTCATGAAATGCATGCCGACGAACC
>CAYNFA010000264.1:0-5986 GCA_964396345.1 uncultured Thalassobaculum sp. | reverse complement strand
CTGAGCGTTGACATCCGGGGCAGCCGAGCCGCATTCGAAGAGGTTGCGCGATCCTCGGATTCATGGTCGGCAAGGGATCCCGAATAGGCGGGATCCGAAACTTCAATCAAATTCAGGATAGGTGACGTGCTCCTCGAAGCATCCGAAGCGCTCAGCGCGGAGTTCCTGCACGCGGCCGCCGGTATCGTTGGTTCAGTCACGCGGACCTTCAGGCGGTTGGCGAGGCATGGCCTCGTCTACGGATTGATCCCGCTGATCAACGCCCTGAGCAACCGGGTGTACGTGCAATACCGGCCCGACCGGTACGCCGGTCAGGACGACAATGTTCGCGTCCTCAGGAAACTGTGGGATGCCGGAGGCCAGCACAACAACGCCGGTGACTACGCCAGGCTGTATTTCCTGATGACGAGTATCGAGGCGATCGAGGAAGCGGGCGTGCCGGGCGCGTTCGCGGAACTGGGAGTCTATAAGGGCAGCTCGGCCAAGATCATGCACCACCTGGCGCCCGGGCGGGATCTTTACCTGTTCGACACCTTCAACGGATTTCCCGAGCAGCACGCCCGGGCCGATCCCGGTCGGATCGAGGTCGGCGGCTACGCGTCCGGGCTCGACGAGGTGCGCCGCTTCGTCGGCGACGACCCTCGAATCCGGTACTGCGAGGGAATGTTCCCCGAGACCAGCCACATGGTGCCCGACGGCGTGCGCTTCGCGCTGGTCCACCTCGACTGCGATCTCTATGTCCCGACCAAGGCGGCGCTTGAGTTCTTCTACCCGCGGCTGGAACCGGGCGGACTGCTGATCCTGCACGACTACCACAGCGGATGCTGGCTGGGCGTTCCCCAAGCGGTCGACGAGTTCCTGGCGGACAAGCCCGAAGGACTGATCCGGATCCCCGACAAATCCGGAACGGCCGCCCTGGTGAAGCAGACTGGCACGCCGGCGTCGAGAGCCGGTCCCGGATCGCAGCCTTCAAGCTGAGGTCGGGGCGCCTGAGGGTCCGGCATCCACCGCCGCCGGGGCCGGCGCCGAACCGGCGGAGACGGTGAACACCGCCATCTGGCTCGCGCCTCCCAGGGTCGGATGGTTGCCGGCGACATCGCGGAAGGCCACACCATAGCCGTTGCGCGCGGCCGCGCCGATCGCCCATCGCCGGAATTTCGACCGGTCCCACTCGAAGCGATGCTCGGGATGGCGGAACCGGTGCAAGGGAACGCCGAGCAGCGGGTTGAACTCTGCGTTCGGAGTCGTGATCACGACGGTCGCCGGCCGCATCTGGCCGAAGACGGCGCGCTCCAGAAGCGACAGCCGTCCCGGATCGATGTGCTCGATGGTTTCGATCAGGGTCGCGCAATCGAACCCGGCAAGCGCCGACCCACCCTCGATCATCGAGCCATGGACGAGTTCGACCCGGGCCATGCCCGGCGCCGCCATCGCGTCGAGCCGGTCGCGAAGGCGGCGCAGCGACTCGGCGCACTGGTCGACCCCGACGATGCGTTCGATCCGGGGCTCGGTGGCCAGTCGGGTGAGAAGATCGCCGTCACCGCACCCAAGATCGAGAACGCTGCTGGCGCCGCTTTCCCGCACGACCTCGTGCGCCGCCTCCAGCCGCTGCTGGTGCAACCAGGTGGTCATCGGACCGCCGGCCCCGCCGGCTCCCCCAGGAAAGCTCTCATCGCCAGCATCCGCACCAGAGTCGATGAAGGCATACGCGATCGCCGGCGCGGGGTCATCCGCAACCCGCCGCTCCAGGAAACCGGAACGGCTTCAGGACCTTAAGAAAACAAGCCCGGCTGGCGCGCCGCCAGCAGGGTGTCGATCAGCCGGGCGATCGCCGTTGCGTCGACCGGCTTCGGAAAGAACTCCACGACCGTTGCCGCCACCTCCGGGCTCGGCCACTGCGCCGACATCATGATCACCGGCACGTCCGGGTACCGCTCGGTGACCTCTCTCGCCAGCGCGTCACCGTCGAGCGGCCCCGGCATGCGTCGGTCCGTCACCACGGCGTCGACGCGACGCCCCGACATCACCAGCAAGGCGAGTTCGGCGCATCCCGCCTCGATGACCTCGAAGCCTCGCTCCGACAACTCGTCGACCACGAACACCCGGCCCAGAAACTCGTCGTCAACCACCAGCACCACGGGTGCCGCGTGATCGCCGGTTGGCTTCGGCACAACATCCATCTCCCGCTCCTCAAGAGACTTTTGGACGGCCAAGCCCGCTGGACCGACCAGATCGCCGCCACGGATTGATCGAACTGGTAAGGGTCCGCCCTCGAAGCGCCATCAAGCGCGCCTCAGCATCCCCGGGTAATCAACGCCCCCACCTTCGGCGGGTTCCGGATCAGCGGATTTCTCCTGCTGACGGGTCAACCGGGCACGGCGTTCCGGACAGGTCGCCGTGGCGACGGACGTCATGGCCTGGCGCTGATTGGGGTCCGGGGCTCGGAGGGTGAGGATCGATGGCCGCTCAGAGCGTCGCTCCGGAACGCACTTTCAACGGTTTGCCAAAACCGAGCCGTAGCGAAGACGGGCAGTATGCTGAGGAAGGAAAGTGGTGCCCAGGGGCGGATTCGAACCACCGACACGCGGATTTTCAGTCCACTGCTCTACCAGCTGAGCTACCTGGGCGGCGCCTGCGGCACGGACGGCTGTATAGCCGCCGACGCGGGGGCTGTCCAGCGCCGATCGACGGTTCCCGTCGCGGAATCAGGGCCGCGCCCGGCGGCCGATTCAGGGGCGGGTGAACAGCAGGTTCTTCTGGTCGTCGTCGACCGCCGCCCGGAACCCGAACGAACACACCCGCTGGGCGACCGCGCGGCCATCCGGCTTCCACCAGCGCAGTTCGAGGCGCACGCTGTGCAGGCGCCGATCCGCCAGGGTCCTCGTCATGCCTTCGATCACCGCGCGCTCGTTGCCGTCGACATCGATCTTGATCCGGGTCGGGAACAGGATCGTGCCGCGCTCGACCAGCAGGTCGACCGGAATGCCGTCGACCCGGTCGAAAGGCTCCTCGGCCGGGACCTCGGGCGCGTCGACGCCGAAGCGCTGGGCGGCGGCCCCGGCGGCGCCGCCCTCATGGAACAGCCGCCCGGTGGTCTCGGTCTCGGTGGCCGCGATCGGCAGCACCGCGATCCGGTCGGCCAGGCGGTTGGCCTCGACGTTGGCGCGCAGCGCTTCGAGATTGGGCCGGTACGGTTCGAGCGCCACCACCCTGACGCCGAACAGGCCGGCGGCGGCGATGCTGTAGATGCCGACATTGGCGCCCACATCCAGCAGCACGTCGTCCGGCCCGAAACCGGCCATCCAGCGCCACAGTCCCGGCTCGTGCAGGAACAGCTGCGTCACGAAGCCGGTCACCTGCGGTGACGCCAGGCCGTAGCCGATCTCCCGATCGCCGATCCGCACCCTGACCTGGCGGTCGACCCAGCGCAGGGCGATCGGTTGGCCAACGGTTTCGCAGAGCGCCTGCATGCCGAGCGCGTGCCCGACCACCGGCGCGGCCTTTCCCTGGCTGCGGAAGGCGCTGGCCTTGGCTTCGACGGCAGCCTCGAACAGGCGCGTCGCGTTCGGCAGCGTCCGGTGCATGCCGCCGAAGGCCAGGACCTGCCGCGCGTTCCGGAGATTGCGCCCAGCTCCCGGCGCCGTCCCGAAGCCATGCATCGCCATCCGGGCAACCCAGGCCCATCGCCGATCCGGCCACCACAGCGCCAGGCGGCGGGTCTGGCGATCAAGGCCGGCCAGGGCGTCGGACTCGCCCTGCAACCGTCCGGCGATCTGCTCGACGAGACGGATCAGCCCGGCCTCCAAGTCGGTTTCGACGGGCGGCGCGGCACCGGCTTTCGACCAGTCGGCGAACAACAGCGGCACGGCCTCCAGCGACGACCGGGTGAACGCGTTGCTGCGCGCAAACGCCTCGCCGATCAGGCCGCGCCCGACCGCCGCGCGGTCGGCCTCGGCGACCGCGAGGCTGGTGGCCCACAACCGGCGCCAGCCGAAGAGATCCTTCGGTTCGGAGAGCGCCGCCGCCGCCGCCGCCCTGAGCGCTCCCGCCCCGCCCCACGCCGCCAGCCTGGTCAAAGCCTGCCACGCGCCGGCGTGCCCGGGATTGCAAATCAACGACCTTCGAAGCCGGAGACGGGCGACGTCGAGGTCGCCGCGGTCGCGCGCGATCAGGCCGGCGACGTGGTGGATCGAGGCGTTCGCCAATCCCAGGATCGGCGCCAGCGCCTCCTCCGCCCCGATGGGGTCCGACAGGCCACGGCGCACCACCGCCAGCAAATGGCGGGCCGGCACGTCAACCGGGCTGCGGGCCAGATGGTGCTCGAGCACGTCCCGCGCGGAATCCAGGTGCCCCGAGAGGTACAGCCGCTGGGCTGCGGCGAGGGCGGGGAGCGCGGGGGCGACGATGGCGGTGCTCCTGTTCCGGGGCGCAGAGCGGCGATGACGTTCGGACGCGCCGCAGCGCGCCGGTGGCGAATGGCCTGATATACCGGCCTGCGCAAGCCGGCAACCTCCGAGGGGCGGCTGGGCCGTTGATCGCCCCGACCGGCCTGCCTAAAGTGCCCGCACCCATGCAGATCGCCGACGCGCTCCGCCTCGCCTTGCAGCACCTCAACGCCGGCCGCCCCGCCGAGGCAGCGACGCTGTGCGCGAAGGTGCTGGAGGCCCAGCCGTCGAACCCGGCGGCGCACGCCCTGGCGGCGCGCGCGGCACGGCGGTCCGGCGATCCGGCCGGCGCCCGTCGCCATGTCGACGCCGCCCTCGCGGTTGCCCCGGACTACCCGCCGGCGCGCGGCCTCGACGCCCAGTTGGCCGGCGACGACGAACCGGTCGAGGTCGCCGAGCGGGCCTACCGGCGGCTGCTGGCGCTGCAGCCGGCGTCCTGGTCGGCCTGGTACGACTACGGCAACCTGCGCCAGGCCCGCGCCGAGGATCCAGCCGGATCGCTCGAACCGTACCGCCGCGCGCTGGCGCTGGCGCCACGCGAGGATCGGCCGGCGATGAACCTCGCCACCGCCGCCCTGAAGCTGGGGCGGACAGATCTGGCGCTGAATGCCTGCCGGGGAGTGCTGGACCTGCGGCCGAGCCACATCCGCGCCAACGCGCTGGCGATCACCTGCCGATACGACCTCGACGAGGCGGCGGAAGCCGACCGACTGGTCGGATGGGGCAGCCTGACGCGCACCTACACGCTGCCCGTCCCGCCCGGCTACCCGGACCTCGTCGCCTTCAACCGTGCGTTCGCGGTGGCGATCCGCGGCCACCCGAACCGGCGAAGCGATTGGGACCCGACCAAGCGGGCAATCCGCGGCGGCGCCATCGTCACCGACGTCCTCAAGAACGAAGACCCCGCGATCCAGGGCTTCGCCCGGTCGCTGGCCACGGTGCTGGAGCGCTACGTCCGCGACCTGCCGCCGGCCGCCGGCGATCCCGGGCACCCGCACCTGCGGGCGATCCCGACGGAATTCGCGCTCGATGCCTGGGCCAACATTCTCGACGAAGGCGGCCACCAGAGCGGCCACATCCACAACCTCGGCTGGCTGAGCGGCGTGTACTACGTCGAGATGCCGCAGGCCGTGCGGGACGACGACCCGGAGCGCGCCGGCTGGATCGAGTTCAACCGCCCGGGCTACGGGATTCCCGACCTCGGCCGGGCGACCGTGCGGACGCTGCGCCCGCAGATCGGGATGGTGGCGCTGTTCCCGTCCTATGTCTGGCACCGGACCGTGCCGTTCACCGGCGGCGGCGAACGGATCAGCGTCGCCTTCGACCTGCACCCCCGCTAGAACGTCGCGATGAATCCGCGCAACCCGATCGACATCGGCTCCGCGCTCGACGCGCTGCAGCGCGCCGGGTCGCTGTTCCGCGCCGGCCGGTACCTGGAGGCGGCAGCGGTCTACCGGGATATCATCCGGCGCCGCCCGCGCCTGCCCGACGTCCACAACAACCTCGGCGTGGCGCTGAAATCCGCCGGCCACCTCGCCGAC
>CAYNFA010000263.1:0-5989 GCA_964396345.1 uncultured Thalassobaculum sp. | reverse complement strand
CTGCAGGCCGCGCCGGGTATAGACCGGTGCCTTGATCACCGCCGCCTTCAGGACGTTGACCGCTGCCATCGCATCCTCCCTGCCAAACCGTCGTTCTAGATAGCCGCTTTAGATTACAGTTTCGTTGTGCAACCCGGAGATCGCGGTCCCTGAACGATTTTCCGGGCCGCGCTCAGCGAATATAGCCGGCCAGCTCGCGGCGAATCGCCTGCTCCATGGCGACCGCGAAATCCCGGGAGGTGGCCTCCACCAAGGTGTACCACAGCCGCTGCCGGTCGTTCAGCGACGCGCTTTCGGCGATCGTCTGGTAGCGCGTCGCCTGCGCCGCCGCCTCGCCGAAGCGCCGGCCGTCGGCGCCGTACAGGTCGATGCGGCCCTCGATCGCGGCGTCGTAGCGCTCCGCCTGGTCGACCGTGAACCAGCCCTTCACGCCGCCGGTGGTCGGCAGCGGGGTGGCCACCAGGCTGCCCTTCGTCACCCGGAACACCGCGCGGCCGCTGTTGCCGGTGGCGCGCAGCACGTCGCGCGCCCAGCGCTCGGCGGCGGCCCCCGGCGCCAGCGGCGCCCGGTGCTCGACGTTCGGGTCGGCGAGCGGCATGCGGTACTCGTCCACGATGTCGAGCTGGGCGACGTCGAGCGGAATCGGCGGCCGGCCGGCGAACGTCAGGTCGGCGAACCGCACCGTCGGGTCCGGGGTGGCGCAGCCGGCGGCGACCCCGGCGAGGGCCAGCGACAGGAACACGCGGCGGTCGACGCGGCCGGAATCGACGCGGATGGGGCCGTTGTGCGTGAAGCGGACGGTCATGGGGATCCTCGTGGCGGAACCGAATCAGAAGGCGGGAGGCTCGTCGCCCTCGCTGAGCCCGGCAAGGGCGGCATCATCATAGCGCCATTCGCGCTTGCAGAACTCGCAGACAACCACGACGTCGCCGTCTTCTTCCTTGAGGTCCGAGAGTTCCTCCGCCGACAGCGCCCGCAGCACCCTCTCCACCCGCGTGCTGGAGCACCGGCAGGCGTCCGACACCGGCTGGGCGTGGTAGGCGCGCACACCCTCGGAATGGAACAGCCGGAACAGCAGGCGGTCGGGCGCCAGGTCGGTGGACAGAACCTCGGCGGCGGTGACGCTGCTCATCAGGGTCACCGCCGTCCGCCAGGTCTCGTCGTACTCGTCCTCGCTCGGCCGGCCGGGGAGGTCGCGCTGGAAGGGCAGGCGTTGGATCATCAGGGCGCCGGCCCGCCAGGCCGGCCCGTCGGGGGTCTGGGCCCGGCCGGCGGCGATCTTGACCCCGGCCTCGATCTGCTCGGAATTGCGGAAATAGGAATGCGTGCATTCCGACAGGGTGTGTCCCTCGAGCTGAACGATGCCCTGGTAGCGGTCGGTGTCGGCGCCCTGGTCGACGGTGAAGGCGATGTACCCGCCGCCGAGCAACCTCGGCACCGAGCGCTCGGCGGCCGCCGCCGGGTCCACCGCGGCCAGCCGGTCGGCGTCGTAGCGGGCGTAGGCCCGCATGGCGCCCGAGCTGGTGATGTCGGCCATCAGGGTCCCGATCGGACCGTCGCCCTTGGTCTGCAGGGTGAAGATGCCCTCGTATTTCAGCGCCCCGGCGAGGCAGGCGGCGAGGGCCATGGTCTCGGCCAGCATCGCCGCCACCGCTTCCGGGTAGTCGTGCCGGGCCAGGATGCTGTCGACCACCGGGCCAAGCCGGATCAGGCGGCCGCGCAGTCCGTAGGGATCGATTTGGAAGGGCAGGATGAGGTCGTCGCGTCCGGTGTGCTCGAAAAGCGCTTCCCGTTCGCTCATGGCGACTCCGACAGGCACCACGAAAGCACCGCCATCTGTGTGTGCATGCGGTTCTCGGCCTCGTCCCAGACGATCGACTGCGGTCCGTCGATGACGCCGGCGGTGACCTCCTCGCCGCGGTGCGCCGGCAGGCAGTGCATGAACACCGCGTCCGGCCCGGCCTTGGCGAGCAGCGCCTCGTCGACCCGGTAGGCGGCCAGCAGGTTGTGCCGGTTGGTGTCCTCGTCGCCCATCGACACCCAGGTGTCGGTGACCACGGCGTCGGCGCCGGCGACCGCCGCTGACGGATCGTGCAGGACGCTGATCCGACCGCCACGGGCGCGCGCCCAGGCGACCACTTCCGGCGGCGGCCCCAGCTCGGCCGGACAGGCGATGCGCAGCTCGAAGTCGAACTGCACCGCGGCCTGGATCCAGGACGCTGCCATATTGTTGCCGTCGCCGGACCAGGCGATCACCCGATCCTTGATCGGTCCGCGGTGCTCCTCGAACGCCATCACGTCGGCCAGGATCTGGCAGGGGTGGGTGCTGTCGGTCAGGCCGTTGATCACCGGAACGGTGGCGTGCTCGGCCATCTCCAGCAGGGTGCGGTGCTCGAAGGTGCGGATCATGATGCAGTCGACATAGCGCGACAGCACGCGGGCGGTGTCGGCCACCGTCTCGCCGCGCCCGAGCTGCAGGTCGGCGCCCTGCAGCACCACCACTTCGCCGCCGAGCCTCTTCATGCCGGACTCGAACGACACCCGGGTGCGGGTCGACGGCTTCTCGAAGATCATCGCCAGGATCTTGCCGTCCAGCGGCCGCGCGGCCAGCCCGACGCCGGACTTGTAGGCCTTGGCCTGCTCGATCATCCGGCGCAGCGTCGTGGTGTCCAGCCGGTCCAGGTCCAGGAAGTGACGCGGCGCGTTCATCGGCGGCTTCCCGGCCGCGATCGGGTCAAGCGGCATCACGGGCAAGCCCGGCGCAGGCGTCGTCGATGGCCTTGACCGCCTCGTCGACGTGGCTCTCGTCTATGGTCAGCGGCGGCAGCAGGCGCAGCACGTTCTCGGCGGCGCCGACGGTCAGCAGGCCGTGCTGCTCGCGCAGCCGGGTCTGCAGGTCGCCGCTCGGCACCACGCATTTCAGACCCATCAGCAGGCCGGCGCCGCGCACCTCCTCGACCACCGACCGGTGCCGGCGCACCACCGCCTCCAGCTTGCCGCGCAGCAGCCGCGCGATCCGGTCGACCTGGTCGAGGAAGCCCGGCGCCAGCACGATGTCGAGGACGGCGTTGCCGGCCGCCATGGCGAGCGGGTTGCCGCCGAAGGTCGAGCCGTGCAGGCCGGGCTTCATGCCTGACGCGGCCTTCTCGCTGGCCAGCACGGCGCCGACCGGGAATCCGCCGCCCAGACCCTTGGCGGAGGCCAGGATGTCGGGCGCCATGCCGGCCCATTCATGGGCCCACAGCTTGCCCGACCGCCCCATGCCGCATTGCACCTCGTCGAGGATCAGCAGCAGGCCGAACTCGTCGGCGATCGCCCGCAGCGCCCGGAGGTAGTCGTCGGTGGCGGCGTTCACCCCGCCCTCGCCCTGAACCGGCTCGACCAGGATGGCCGCCGCGTCGTCGCCGATCGCGGCGCGCATCTCGTTCAGGTTGCCGAACGCGACGTGGCTGAAACCCTGCACGCGTGGCCCGAAGCCCTCGCGGTAGGCTTCCTTGTCGGTCGCCGACAGCATGCCGAGTGTGCGGCCGTGGAACGAGTGGGTGCAGCAGATAATGCGGGTCCGGTGCGGCTCGCCGTTGTGGAAGTGGAAGCGGCGCGCGACCTTGGTCGATCCCTCCAGCGCCTCGGCCCCGGAGTTGCAGAAGAACACGGTGTCGGCGAACGAGGTCGCGACCAGCCGGTCGGCCAGCCGCTCCTGCTCGGGGATCCGGTACAGGTTCGACACGTGCATAACGCGGCCTGCCTGCTCGCAGATCGCCGCCACCAGATGCGGGTGGGCGTGGCCGAGCGAGTTGGTGGCGATGCCGGAGGCGAAGTCGAGGTATCGTCGTCCATCCGTGGCGAACAGGTAGGGGCCCTCGCCCCGCTCGAAAGCGATGTCGATCCGGCCGTAGGTCGGCATCACGCTGGTAACCACGGTCCCGCACTCCTCAAACTGCCGGGGCCGCCGCTCGGCCTCGGGAAAACGGCGATACTCGGAACGTAGCCGGGGAATGTCAACGATTCGCGGATTGCCGCGGGTGGTTTCCATCCGGCCCGAGCCTGGCTGAGGACAGCCATCTTGCATAAGCCTGCATATGCAAGTATTGCGGTCACATGACTGACCCGTCGACCCCAGCGATGCCGCGGGACTCCGTCTGCACCTGCCTGAGGGTCCGCAAGGCGGCGCGCCGGGTGACCCAGGTCTACGACCGGCACCTGCAGCCGACCGGGCTGACGATCACCCAGTACGGCCTGTTGAGCCATCTTCGCTCGCTCGACGGTGTGTCCATCGGCGCGCTCGCCGAGCGGCTGGTGATGGACCCGACGACCTTGACCCGCACCCTCGGGCCGCTGGTTCGCCGCGGGCTGGCGACCCTGGAGGCCGACGCCCGCGACCGACGGTCGCGCCGGCTCGGGCTCACCCCCGAGGGCCGCGCCGCGGTCGAGGCGGCGCGGCCGGCCTGGACCGAGGCGCAGCGCCAGATCGAGGCGGCGCTCGGCCCCGACGACACCGCCGCGCTCAACGCGGCGCTCGACCGCGTGCTCGACCGCGTGCTCGACCGGCTCGCCGAATGAGCCCGGATTTGCGACCTGCCTGTCCATACCGGTGAAGGGATCGTCAGCCGTGGGCGCCACCTCCGGTCCGGACCTCCTGCGGTCCCCGCTGTTCCCGACGTTGATCCGGCTCAGCCTGCCCAACATGGCGGTGATGCTGGCGACCGCGCTGGTGGCGGTCGCCGAGACCGCCTATGTCGGCCGGCTCGGCACCACCGCCCTCGCCGGGCTGGCGCTCGCCTTCCCGATGGTGATGCTGCAGCAGATGATGTCGGCGGGGGCGATGGGCGGCGGCGTGTCCTCGGCGGTCAGCCGGGCGCTCGGCGCCGGCGACACGGCGCGGGCAGGGTCGCTGGCCCTGCACGCGGCGCTGATCGGCCTTGCCGCCGGGCTGGTGTTCACCGGGTTCTTCCTGATCCTCGGGCGCGATGTCTACGCACTGCTCGGCGGCCGCGGCGCGGCCCTCGAGGAAGCGGTCGCCTACTCGAACATCGTGTTCCTCGGCGCCGCCGGCGTCTGGCTGACCAACACGTTCGCCTCGGTGGTGCGCGGCACCGGCAACATGGCCGTCCCCTCGGCGACGCTGCTCGTGGTCGCCGGCCTGCAGATCGTCCTCGGCGGCGGTTTCGGCCTCGGCCTCGGGCCGCTGCCCCGGCTCGGCATGCCGGGGGTGGCGCTCGGCCAGGCCGTGGCGTTCGCGGCCGGTGCCGGCTTCCTGCTCTGGTTCCTCGCCTCCGGGCGCTCGCGGGTTCGGCTCCGCGTCGCCGGGGCCGCGCTCAGCCGCGACCTGTTCCGCGACATCCTGCGGGTCGGCGCGGTCGCCTGCATCTCGCCGTTGCAGACGGTCCTGACGGTGCTGATCCTGACCGCCCTGGTGGCACGCTTCGGGACCGAGGCGCTGGCCGGCTACGGCATCGGCGCCCGCCTGGAGTTCCTGCTGGTGCCGATCTGCTTCGCGATCGGCGTCGCCTGCGTGCCGATGGTCGGCATGGCGATCGGCGCCGGCGACGTGGTGCGCGCCCGCCGGGTCGCCTGGCTCGGCGGCGGGCTGTCGGCGGCGATCCTCGGCACGGTCGGGCTGGTGGTGGCGCTGGCGCCCGATCTCTGGGCCCGGCTGTTCACCGCCGAGCCGGCGGTCCTGGAGGCGGCGCGCGCCTATTTCCGGTGGGCCGGCCCGGCCTACGGCTTCTTCGGCCTCGGGCTGTGCCTGTACTTCGCCTCGCTCGGGGCCGGCAAGGTTCTCGGCCCGGTGCTTGCGGGCACGCTGCGCCTCGCCGTCGTCGCCGTCGGCGGCTGGTGGATCACGGCGGACGAGGCGCCGCTGCCGGCGCTGTTCGCGGTGGTCGCGGCGGCGATGGTCGTGTACGGCGGCGCCACGGCGCTGGCGGTGGCGTGCGTGCCGTGGGGACCCCGGCGGGCGGCCACGGCGCCGGTTACGCCTTGAGCTTCC
>CAYNFA010000262.1:0-6010 GCA_964396345.1 uncultured Thalassobaculum sp. | reverse complement strand
AGCGGCGAGATCCGGTACAGCGCGACGAAGCTCAGCGCCGACCGCCCGACCTCGCCGGACGCCGCCGAACGCGCCAGCGTGAGCGGCACCAGCGCCAGCGAGAACAGGATCGAGGCGACGCCGTACAGTACGAAGCTTCCGGGATCGGCGACATTCAGCAGGAACTGCCCGGCGCCCATCGCCCCGTACTGCACCAGCATGTAGATCGACAGCAGCGCGCCCCGGGTGGTGTTGGTGGCGGCGCCGTTCATCCAGCTCTCGGCGACCATGTAGACGCCGGCCATGCAGAAGCCGAACACCACCCTCAGCACGAACCAGTAGACCGGATCGACCGCGAAGGCGTGGGCGACGGCGCTGGCCGAGGCGATCGAGACCAGGGCGGCGAACGCCCGGACATGGCCGACCCGCTCGATGATGCGCCCGCAGGTGAGGCAGCCCAGCACCAGGCCGACGAAATACCCCGACAGCACCAACCCGGCGATCCGCGCCGACACCTCGGGATCGAGGCCGAGACGCACGGCGAGCAGCGAACTGAACAGGCCGTTGCCGGTCTGCAGCAGCGCGAGGCTGAGCAGCAGCGAGGCGACCGAGGCGTACCGGCTGGGCATGTGTCCTCCGCGCCCGTTCAGCGTGCGCTACCACGGCACGCAGCGCCCGGATACCCCTTGCAGCGCAACCGCTGGATCGTGGCGTCGAGGCGGCGCACAGTCCCCGCGACCACTCCAGTCCGGCAGGCGCAGGAGGCGCATGGGCAAGGGTCTCGCGCTGTGCGGCGCCACCGTCCTGTTCTGGGCCCTGTACGCGGTCTACGCGCGTTACGCGGCCAGCGTCTGGGAGGTCGATCCGCTGGTGTTCGGCAGCCTAGCCACGCTCGCCGCCGGGCTGGCGCTGGTCGCGGTGGCCGGCCCCGGCAGCCTGGGGCTGTCGACGCTGCGCGACCCGCACACCTGGATCTACGGGGTGCTCGACGTCACCGCGATAACCCTCGTGGTCGCAGCCTGCTTCTTCGCCACCGCCACCGAACTGGTGCTGCTGCTGCGCGTCGACGTGGTGTTCGGCCTGGTGCTGGCGTGGGCGGTGTTCGGGCGCCGGAGCCGCGCCAGCGACTGGATCGGCGTGGCGGCGATCCTGGCCGGCTGCGCCCTGACAACGTGGCGGATGGCACCCGAGAACGCCTTGTACGCGACGCTCCTGATCGCCCTTGGCTCGCTGGCGCGCGCCTTGGCGACCGTGGTCGCCGAGCGGCACCCGACCTCGAACGCCGCTGACTCGATCCGCTCTCGCTGCCGGACCACCGGCGTCATCATGCTGGCGGGCGCCCTGGTGTTCCTGACCGCCGTCGCCGCCGCGGCGCTGGTGCGCGCGGCGATCGACCCGTCGGCGGTTGCGCAGAACCCGGCCCTGTCGGCGCTGCCGGACGGCGCGGGGTTCCTGGATCCGGTCACCCTGGCGGCCGCCGCCGGGCTCGGCGCGCTGATCTACGCCCCGGCGACCTACTTCTACTTCTTCGCCTCCCGCACCGCCGGCACCGAGGTGTTCTTCATGACGCTGGTCTACCAGCCGATCCTGACGGTCTGGCTGGAGCGGCTGCTCGCCGCCGTGACCCCGCTGCCGCCCTCGACCGTCGATGCCGGGCTGCTGGCCGCCATCCTGTGCGTCGTCGGCGGGTCGACCTTCATGCTCGTCGCCCGGCATCTGGGGCGCCGGCGCATCAGCCCCCACGGCGCGGCCGACTGACGCGGGCCGTCCCGCTTGCCGAACGGCGTCGCGGCCGCTATGTCGACTTCATGCGCTGGCGCACCCCCATCGGCGGCCTCGCCATCCTGATCGGCCTCGCCGCCTATGCCGTCGGCGCCGCCACCCTCGGCGGCGCCCTGCCCGAGCACGCCCTTCTGCAGGCCGTGTACTACTTGGCAGCCGGTCTTCTGTGGATCCCGCCGGCGCTGTGGATCATCGGCTGGGCAAAGCGCGACGACGCCGAGCCCGGCGCCTGATCCGCTCCACTGACCGCGCGGGTCGGCCCGCCCGTCAGAGCCCCTTGACCATTCCCGCGAGTTCGCCGGCGCTCAGCCACTCGTCGTTGCTGTCGCTGGCGTAACGGAACTCCGGAACCACCAGACGGGCGCCGCGCGCCGTCCAGTCGCGGACCGGCCGGTCGTTGAACGCCGGCAGCACGATGTAGCGGTCGTCGATCTCGACCGTGGTGCGGCTGTCGTCTTCCGGCACCATCACCTCGTGCAGCTTCTCGCCCGGGCGGATGCCCACCACGTCGTGCGGCAGGCCGGGGCCGAGGCACTCGGCGACGTCGACGATCTTCATGCTTGGGATCTTCGGGACGAAGATCTCGCCGCCGTGCATCAGTTCCATCGAGGACAGCACGAAGTTCACACCCTGTTGCAGGGTGATCCAGAACCGGGTCATGCGCGGATCGGTGATCGGCAACCGGTCCTTGTTCTCCGACACCAGGCGCCTGAAGAACGGGATCACGCTGCCGCGCGAGCCGATGACGTTGCCGTAGCGCACCACCGAGAACCGGCACCCGCCCGCGCCGGAGAGGTTGTTGGCGGCGACGAAGATCTTGTCCGATGCCAGCTTGGTGGCGCCATACAGGTTGATCGGGTTGGCGGCCTTGTCGGTCGACAGCGCGATCACCTTGCGCACGCCCGACCGGATCGCCGCCTTCACCACGTTCTCGGCACCGTCGATGTTGGTCCGCACGCACTCGAAGGGGTTGTACTCGGCGGTCGGCACGTGCTTCAGGGCCGCGGCGTGCACCACGTAGTCGACGTCGCGCATCGCCATTTCCAGGCGATCGACGTCGCGCACGTCGCCAATGAAATAGCGGATCTCCCGGTACTGCGAGTCCGGGAACTCCTGCCCCATGTCGTACTGCTTCTGCTCGTCCCGCGAAAACACTATGCATCGTCGGGTCTTGAACCGCCCGAGCACGGTCCGGATGAACTGCTTGCCAAACGAGCCGGTCCCGCCGGTAACCAGAACGGTCTTGCCGTCGAGGTCAATGAAGCCGGTGTCGAATTGTCGGATCGCCATTTGACCCTCGCGCCTCGCGAATCACCGGATATTGTCCCGCGCCGCGACTGGCTTGTGAAGCGATGGTTGACAGATCGCGAGCACCGGCTTCCGCCACAATCGCGCGGTGGTTGGCTTGGCGCATCAATTGCTACGCCGGGCCGACGCCGGGAGGTCGAGGACGGGCCGACGGCCAAGGTGTTCGCCAACCCGCGTCAAGGGCGCGGCCAGCGGCCGGGAACCCCTGACCGGCCGGGCCGTTCCCTCGACGGGTCGTCGAACGCCGTCCGGCGTGGCGACGCCGAGCGGAGGGACACATGGCCAACAGACTCGCCCTTTTCGAGCGACCCCGGCTCGCCGCGGCGGCGCTGATGGCGATCCTCGCGGCCGGGACGGCCGCCGGGCCGGCGTCCGAGGCCGCTGCCCAGGCGCTGACCGGCACCGCCACCTACGCCGAGAGCGTGGCGCTGCCGGAGAACGCGATCTTCGAGGCCACCGTGCGGGACGTTACCCGCTATGACCGCCCGTCCGAGTTGATCGGCCGGACCCGGATCGAACCTATCCAGGAGATGCCGATCCGGTTCGCCATCCCCTACGATCCGCGGCTGATCAAGCTCGGCAACCGCTACACCATCCAGGCGCGAATCATCGCCGGCGGCCGGCTGCTGTTCGCCACCACCGACCCGATCCCGGTGTTCGAGGATGGCCGACCGACGCCGGTCGACCTGCTCCTGCCGCGCAGTTCCGGCGTCGCGGTCGAGGAAACGCCCCCGCCGCCAGCGCCACCGACCCTGCTGGGTCCAAGCGCGTCGCCGCCGTCGGCGCTGACGGCCCCGCCCACCTACTCGCCGCCGGCCTACACACCGCCGGCATATTCTCCGCCGGCCTACTCGCCGCCCGCCTACTCGCCGCCCGCCGCGTATCCGGGACCGTCCACGCCGATGCCGGGCGGCATGCTCGGGACGCTGCCGGCAAGCTACTCCGGGATCCTGCCCTGCGCCGATTGCGAGGGGATTCGTCACGACCTCGACCTCTGGCCGGATGGCTCGTTCGCCCTGCGCGTCGAGTATCTCGGGCGGGCCGGCAATCCGGCCTTCGTCTACAACGGCCGATGGGTGCTCGACGGGACCGAGGGCACGCTCACCCTCAGCGGCGACCGCGAGCGGCCGCTCGCCTTCGCCGTAAAGGACACCGCCACCCTCCGCCTGCTCGACGGCGCCGGCCGCGAGATCGTGTCGAACCTGAACTACGACCTGGTCCGAAGCGGGCAGAGCGGGTCGCTTGGCGTTCAGCTGGGACGCTCCGCACCGGTCGTCCTGCCGCCACCGGCCGCCAGCGCCACCGCACCCGGTCATCTGTTGCGCGGTCTGTTCGCCATCGGACCGAGCGGGGTCCAGTTCGTCGAATGCGGCGGCAGCCGGCCGATCGCGGTGGCGACGCAGGGCGAAAGCCGGGACCTGGAAGGTGCCTACCAGCGCTCGGCGCGCCAGCCGGGCGAGGCGACGCTGGTCGAGGTCCAGGGCCGGATCGCCTTCGGGCCTTTGCCCGGCGGCGACCGGCTGGGCCGGGTCCTGGTGGTCGACCGCTTCATCGGGTTGCGGCCCGGCGAGACCTGCACCCCGGCCGAGGTCCGCGCCAACGCCGGCAACCCCGGCACCGAGGCCGCTGAAGCCGCCGCCGCGGCCCCGTCGGCGGCGCCCGACGCGCCGCTGCGCAACACGTACTGGAAGCTGATTCGGATCGGGTCGCAGACCGTCAGCACGCCACCCGGCGGCAACGAGCCGCATCTGGTGCTGAACCCGGACATCCAGCGGTTCAGCGGCCACGGTGGCTGCAACGGGATCGGCGGCGACTTCTTTCTGGACGGCCACTACCTGACGTTCTCGCCTGGCCCCA
The DNA here is from genome assembly GCA_964396345.1 of uncultured Thalassobaculum sp. Lineage (GTDB taxonomy): Bacteria > Pseudomonadota > Alphaproteobacteria > Thalassobaculales > Thalassobaculaceae > Thalassobaculum_A. The sequence continues at coordinate 1,084 of CAYNFA010000262.1, read as the reverse complement.
GCACGTTGATGGTTTGCGACAACGCCATGGAGCAGGAGCGCGCCTACCGCGAGGTCCTGGCGCGCACCGAGGGCTGGAGCGTCGCCGGCGACCGCCTGACCCTGTACGACCGCGACGGCAACGCCACGCTGCGGTACCAGGCGGGGTACCGGTAGGCGGCCGGGGCGCCGACTTCCAACCGCTGCCCGATCCTGCTACGCCACTCCCGTCACGGTTCGGGAGACGACCATGAACGACACCCAGGCGGCCGACGCCGCCGAACTGATCCGCCGGCACTGGCAGGCCGGCACCGCCATGCCGGCCCTCCCCGACGGCCTGCGGCCGGCGACCCGAACCGGGGGCTACGCGGTCCAGGCGCATCTGGAGCGTCCCGGGGCAGCCCCCCTGTTCGGCTGGAAGATCGCCGCCACCAGTTCGGCCGGCCAGGCGCACATCGGCGTCGACGGACCGCTCGCCGGCCGCATCCTCCCCGAGCGGGTGCACGCCGACGGCGCGACGCTGTCGCTCGCCGGTAACCGAATGCGGGTCGCCGAACTGGAGTTCGCGTTCCGGATCGCTCGCGACCTGCCGCCGCGCGCCGCGTCCTACGGTGAGACCGAGGTGCTGGACGCGGTCGCCGCCCTGCACCCGGCGATCGAGGTGCCGAACTCGCGCTTCGAGGACTTTGCCGCGGTCGGGGCCGCGCAGCTGATCGCCGACGCCGCCTGCGCCCACGACTTCGTGCTGGGGCCGGAGGTGACGGCGGACTGGCGGGCGCTCGATCTGGCGGCGCATCGGGCGGTGGGCGCGGTGCCGCGCACCGGCGAACACCATGGCATCGGCTCCAACGTATTGGGCGACCCGCGCACCGCCCTCGCCTGGCTGGTCAACGAGCTATCGGCCCACGGCGTCACCCTGCGGGCCGGCCAGGTGGTCACCACCGGCACCTGCGTTGTGCCCATCCCGATCGCCCCCGGCGACCGGGTTGCCGGCGATTTCGGCGTGCTCGGGAAGGTGTCGGTGGCGTTCGAGCCGGACTGAGGTTCGCTTGACGGAGCGGCGGGTGGGTCCCGGCTCGCGCTGCGCTTGGCCGGGATGACGACAA
>CAYNFA010000261.1:0-6018 GCA_964396345.1 uncultured Thalassobaculum sp. | reverse complement strand
GCCGGATCGGCCCGAGGTCAGAGCACGATGAACTTCACCACGAACAGCACGGCGATGGCGTACACCGCGATCGAGACCTTGGTCGCCTGCCCGCTCAGCGCCTTGACCACGGCGTAGGCGATGAAGCCGAAGCCGATGCCGTTGGAGATCGAGAAGGTCAGCGGCATCGTGATCGCCGCGACCACGCCCGGCGCGAACTCGGTGACGTCGTCCCAGTCCAGCTCGGCCAGGCCGCGCGCCATCAGGCAGGCGACGTAGACCAGCGCCGGCGCGGTCGCGTAGGCCGGGATGGTGCCGGCCAGCGGCGCAAAGAACAGGCCGAGCAGGAACAGAACCGCGACCACGCAGGCGGTCAGCCCGGTGCGGCCGCCGGCGCGGATGCCGGCGGCACTCTCGATGTAGCTGGTGGTGGTCGAGGTGCCGAGGCCGGCGCCGACCACGGTGGCCACGGAATCGGCCATCAGCGCCCGCTTCAACCGCGGCAGCCGGCCGTGCTGGTCGAGCAGCCCGGCGCGGTGCGCGACGCCGACCAGGGTGCCGGCGGTGTCGAACAGGTCGACGAAGAAGAACGCGAAGATCACCGCGATCAGCCCGACCTCCAGCGCGCCGGCGATGTCCATCTGCATCAGCGTCGGCGCCAGGCTGGGCGGCATCGAGACGATCCCGCCGGCCGGGCTCAGCCCGAAGGCGACCCCGACCAGGGTGACGCCGAGGATCGCGATGATGATCGCGCCCGGAATCCGCAGACGGTCGAGGACCACCATCGCCAGGAACCCGGCGCAGGCCAGCAGGACGGTCGGCGAGGTCATGTCGCCGAGGCCGACCAGGGTTGCCGGGTGGTCGACCACCAGCCCGGCGCTCTTCATGCCGATGATCGCCAGGAACAGCCCGATGCCGGCCGAGATCGCGATCTTGAGCGAGCGCGGGATCGAGTTGACCACCCACTCCCGGATCGGCAGCAGCGTGAGGATGATGAACAGCACGCCCGACAGGAACACCGCGCCCAGGGCGACCTGCCAGGTGTGCCCCATGCCGAGCACGACGCCGTAGGTGAAGTAGGCGTTCAGCCCCATGCCCGGCGCCAGCGCGATCGGGTAGTTGGCGTACAGCCCCATGATCAGCGTGCCGATGGCGGCGGCCAGGCAGGTCGCGACGAACACCGCGCCCTGGTCCATGCCGGCCTCCGACAGGATCGCCGGGTTGACGAACATGATGTAGGCCATGGTCAGGAAGGTCGTGACGCCGGCCAGCACCTCCGTTCGAACGGTCGTGCCGTGCTCGGAGAGCTTGAAGGTCGATTCGAGCATGCGTACCCCCGCGATAGGACCGGACGCCCCCGCCCGGTCGAGGCGGGCAGTGTGCTGTTGGCGCCGGCCGCTGTCGAGCGGCGCCGGGGATCGGCGCAAGCCGTCGGCTTCGGCGCCGCGGCCGGGTCGGGAGCCATCGCGCGGCCGCGGGGAATCGCCCGTGCGGTCGGCGGGCCGAAGGCGCATTGTGATCGGGCCCGCGGTGCCCTATTTAGCGTTCATGTCCTGGATTGATCCCCTGCTCGACCGGGTTCGCGGGCGACCCCCGGTGGTGTCGGTCGTGCCGTTGCGCGGCGTCATCGGCGCCGTCGGTCCGCTGCGCCGCGGCCTCACCATCGACACCGTGGCGCCGCTGCTGGAGGCGGCGTTCCGGCCGCGCGCGGTGACCGCCGTGGCGCTGGTGGTGAATTCCCCCGGCGGTTCGCCGGTCCAGTCCGAACTGATCGCCGGCCGGATCCGCGACCTTGCGGCCGAGCACGACAAGCCGGTGGTGGCCTTCGTCGAGGACGTGGCGGCCTCCGGCGGGTACTGGCTGGCCTGCGCCGCCGACGAGATCCGCGTGACGGCGACCTCGATCGTCGGGTCGATCGGCGTCATCAGCGCCGGCTTCGGCTTCCAGGAGGCGATCGGCAAGCTCGGGATCGAGCGGCGCGTACACTCGGCCGGCTCCCGCAAGGCGCTGCTGGATCCGTTCCGGCCCGAGCGCGACGAGGATGTGGCGCATCTGAAGGCGGTCCAGGCCGAGATGCACGCCCATTTCATCACCTGGGTGCGCGCCCGCCGCGGCGACCGCCTGCGCCCCGACGAGGACCCGGAATTGCTCGAGGGCAAGTTCTGGACCGGGGCGCGCGGCATCGCGCTCGGGCTGGTCGACGGCGAGGGCGAGGTGCGGCGGACGCTGCGTGAGCGCTATGGCGCGCGGACCCGCTTCCGCACCATGGGCCGGCGCCCCGGGCTTGCCCGGCGGCTCGGGCTCGCCGGCGGCGCGGCGTTGCCCGCAGGGTCGGATTGGCGCGGCGGCGGCGGCGGGCTGTTCGATGGCTGGGCCGACGGGCTGGTCGCGGCGGTCGAGGAACGGGCGCTCTGGTCGCGGTTCGGGCTCTGAACCGCAATCCGGGTTACACGGTAGTGCCGGTAGCGCAAGGCGGGCGGGCACACTGTCGCCCTTGCGTCGCCCCGGCGGCGAGGTAAAACGATCCGATGTTCAGCATCTCGAAGGCCCTGGCGCTCATCGCCATCCTCGCGGCCGTCTGGTTCGGCTTCAAGCTGATCGGACGGCTCGACGAAGCCCGCAAGCGCAAGCTGGCGCAGACCCGGCGTGAAGAGACCCGGCGTGACGAGACCCGGCGCGATGCCGCCGCCCGCGACGACAGCCGCGCTGCCGACGGCAAGGGCGGCGTGCTCGACCTGGTGCGCGACAAGTCGGGCGCTTACGTCGCCAAGGAAAAACGGGACGATCACGTCTGACCGTCCCGCTTCCCCCAATTTCCCGGCGGGCCTGACCGGGCCGCCTTCGTCAATCAGTCTGCCTGTCTGCCTACGCCGACGGACGCGCCTCGGCGGTCCGGCGCGGGCGACGGTTGCCGTCGTCGTTGCGGCGGGCCGGCGGTTGGGCGCGGTGCTGCTGCTCCTGCTTGGGACGACCGCCACCGCCGTTGCTGTTGTTGTTGCGGCGGGCGCGCTGCGACGCCGCGACCGGCGGGCGCCGGCCGGAGCGGTACATCGCCTCGATCCCGGCGTCGTGGTAGCCGTGGGTCACGTCGATGTCGATGCTGCGGCGGGTGGCCTGCTCGATCGCCATCAGGTTGCCGACCTCCTCGGCCTCGCAGAACGAGACCGCGATGCCCTCGGCGCCGGCCCGGGCGGTGCGCCCGATCCGATGCACGTAGGTCTCCGGCACGTCGGGCAGGTCGAGGTTGATGACGTGGCTGATCTCGTGCACGTCGATACCGCGCGCCGCGATGTCGGTGGCCACCAGGATCGGCAGTCGGCCGCGGCGGAACGCGTCGAGCGCGGTCTGGCGGGCGCCCTGGCTCTTGTTGCCATGCAGCCCCTCGGCCAGCAGGCCGTCGCGCTTGAGGGCGTCCACCACGCGGTCGACGCCGTGCTTGGTGCGCACGAACACGATCGCGCGGGAGACCTCCGGGGTCGCCAGCAGCCCCGAAAGCAGGGTCCGCTTGTGGCCCGGGCGACGAACATCACGCTCTGCCGGATGCGCTCGATCGGGGTCGTGGTCGGGGTAATCTCGACCCGCTCCGGGTTGCGCAGCAGGCTCTCGGTCAACTCGATGATCGACTGCGGCATGGTAGCCGAGAACAGCGCCGTCTGGCGGTTCGCCGGCACCAGGGCCGCGATCCGCTTGACGTCGCGCACGAAGCCGAGGTCGAGCATCCGGTCGGCCTCGTCCAGCACGAAGTACTCGATCTTGTCGAGGAACACCGCGCGCTGGTTGATCAGGTCGAGCAGCCGGCCCGGGGTGGCGACCAGCACGTCGACGCCGCGCTGCAGGGCGACTGCCTGCGGCCGCGCCGACACGCCGCCGTGGACGAGCGCCTGACGCAGGCTGAGCGGCCGGCCGAAGGTCTCGACGACGCCGGCGATCTGCACCGCCAATTCACGGGTGGGCGTGAGGATCAGCGCCCGCGGCGCCTTGGGAATGCGCTTGTCGGTGCCGGCGGCCGCGAAACGGTGCAGCATGGGCAGGCAGAAGGCGGCGGTCTTGCCGGTGCCGGTCTGGGCCAGGCCCAGCAGGTCGCGCCCGGCCATCAGGGGCGGAATGGCGCCGATCTGAATGGGGGTCGGAACGGTGAAGCCGCAGGTCGCGGCGGTCCGCAGAATCGTCTCGGCGAGGCCGAGCGAGCGGAAATCCTGAACAGTCATTTAAGTCCTTTGGGTGCGCCCGCGGCGCCGGACGGGGATCGTCAACGGCGCTTGCGCGGGGGCGGGCGGCGCGCACCCGGTCCGGTAGGCCCGGTACCAGCACGCTCGTCCTTGTGGCGGAAATTGATGCGCCCCTTCGTAAGGTCGTAGGGAGTCATCTCGACGGTAACGCGGTCGCCAGCCAGAATTCGGATCCGGAACTTCTTCATCCGTCCGGCGGTGTAGGCGATGATGTCGTGACCGTTGTCGAGCCCAATCCGGTAGAGCCCGTCAGGCAGAACGTCGCGGACGACGCCCTCGAATTCAATCAGATCGTCCTTGGCCATGCTCGCTCCTCAGCGGTTGGCGGAGGGACGCGCCCGACCGGTGGTCGGGCGCGATCTCGAGCGGTGCCCGTTCAGAGCGGACGCAGGTCGGTAGCGGCATACTTGCCGTTACGGCCGCGCTTAACTTCGAACGACACCTTCTGGCCCTCATTGAGGGAGGCGATGCCGGCTCGCTCGACTGCCGAAATATGCACGAACACATCGGACGAACCGTCTTCGGGCTCAATAAAGCCATAGCCCTTCGTCGCGTTGAACCACTTCACGGTACCGGTAGCCATTTGGTTCATCTCCCAAACGTGAAACGACCCGCCGCACCTTTGCAGCGGGGAAATCAAACTGCAGATTGGGAGAAAACCTGTTTCGCGGTCGTACCGTTACTCGGAGACGCCCAAGCGCGTTCGATGGCGCCTATATGGTGCATTTCAGCCTATTGCGCAAGAAAATATCTCAATCCGCCCGGCCGGTTCGGGACAGGATCATCAGCGCGCCGCCGGCGATCAAACCCCAGAAAGCCGCGCCGATTCCGAAGAACGACAGGCCCGAGGCCGCGGTCACGAAGGTCAGCACCGCCGGCAGCCGATCAGCCTCGCGGGCCAGCGCGCCGGTCAGCGCCGAACCCAGGCTGGCGAACAGCGCCAGCCCGGCCACCGCCTGGATCAGCAGCGGCGGCGAGGCCGCGACGAACGCCGCGGCGAGGCCGGCGCACAGCCCGATCGCCACGTAGGCGCCGCCGGCCACCGCCGAGGCGATCCAGCGCCGGGCCGGATCGGGGTGCGCCTCCGGACCGGCGCACAGCGCCGCGGTGATGGCGGCGAGGTTGAGGGCGTGGCCGCCGAATGGCGCGCTGGCGGCGCTGGCAAGGCCGGTGGCGACGAACAGCGAGGATGCCGCCGGGCGGTAGCCGTTGGCGTTCAGCACGGCCAGGCCCGGCAGGTTCTGCGATGCCATGGTCACGACGAACAACGGCAGGGCGATGCCGATCAGGGCGTCCGGCAGGAACACCGGGGCCACCGGGATCGGCAGCGCCCAGGCGCCGGAAAGCGCGTCGTCCGGCAGGTCGGTGGCGAAGGCGATGACGCCGGCGGCGACCACCACCGCCACCGGCACCGCGTACAGCCGGGTCCAACGCCACGCAAGCGCCCAGGCCAGCACGATCGGCAACGCCAGTTCGGGCATGGCGCCGACCGCGCGCGCCGGCGCCAGGCACAGGTCCAGCAGCACGCCGGCGAGCATGGCGTTCGACAGCGCCGGTGGTATCGACGAGACCGCCCGGCCGAACGGCCGCCACAACCCGGCGGCGACGATCAGCCCGGCGCACACCAGGAACGCACCGACGGCGGCCGGGAACCCGCCGTCCGGCGTGCTTGTGGCGATCAGCAGCGCCGCCCCCGGCGTCGACCAGGCGATGGCGATCGGCATCCGCGTGCGCAGGCTGAGCCACAGGCCGAGCAGGCCCTGGCCGACGCACAGCGCCAGCAGCCCAGACGCCGCCTCGGCCGGCGAGA